>NZ_JBXWQW010000033.1:0-50548 GCF_059612585.1 Ruegeria sp. YKSF57
ATCAAGGCGGTTCCGCCGGGACAGATCGAGGCGGCCAGGTCGTTTGGCATGCCCGCATTCATGATCATGAGGCGCGTGACGATTCCGGCGATGATGTCCTTTGCCACGCCGGGGTTGGCGAACCTGTGGCTTATTGCGACCAAGGATACCGCGCTTTTGGCGATTGTCGGGTTTTCCGAGCTTACCCTGGAGACACGGCAGGCGGCCAGCAGCACACGCGCCTATTTCACCTTTTTCATGGCGGCAGGGGCACTGTATCTGACGATCACCCTGTGTTCGGGTGCGGTGTTCGGCTGGGTTGAGAAATGGGCGCGGCGTGGTCAGCCCTCACTGAAAGGCGGCGCAAAATGATCGACCTGCGCGCGCTGCTGCAACCGCACCGTTTGGTTCTTATGGGTCTTTTTGCGTTGTTCGTGCTGTGGTGCGCCCTGACGTTGCGGTGGGATTGGATTCCGAAATACATGCCGCTGGCGCTTGAGGGGCTTTGGCGCACGATCTGGATTTTGGTGGTGACGACGGTGCTGGGGTTCTTGCTTGCGGTGCCGCTGGGTTTGGCGCAGGCCATTGGCCCGTGGTATCTGGCCGCGCCTGCACGGATCTTTTGCACGATTATCCGGGGTACGCCGCTGCTGTTGCAAATCTGGCTGCTGTACTATGGGCTTGGCTCGCTGTTTCCCCAGTATCCCTGGATCAGGGGGAGCGAGCTGTGGCCATATCTGCGTCAGGCCTGGCCCTATGCGGTTCTGGCGCTGACCCTGTCCTATGCCGGATACGAGGGAGAGGTCATGCGCGGCGCTTTCGCCGGGGTCGGCAAGGGTCAGTTGGAGGCCGCCAAGTCCTTTGGGATGCCTCGATTTACCATGTTCCGCCGTATCTGGCTGCCGCTGGCGGTCAGAAACGTCTTGCCGACGCTGGGCGGTGAAACGATCCTGCAGCTCAAGGCGACGCCGCTGGTTGCCACGATTACCGTGATCGAAATCTATGCGGTTTCCTCGCGCGTGCGGGCGGATACGTTCATCGTCTATGAACCGCTTTTGTTGCTGGCGGCGGTTTACATGGTCATTGCGGGCATCATCGCGTTGTTCTTCCGGTGGCTTGAAGCAAGGGTGCCGACCTGAAGCCGGGGAAGGTGGGCCAATTGTCTGCCGCGACAATGCCGGACCGCCTTTTCAGGCGGTCTGCAAAATCTCAGTTGGATCGGATAGCCAGGCAGCGGGAGGCGAAGGGTTTTCACTGTCCTCATCGTTTTCGTGGAGGCGCGCCACCGAAAATAATTGATTATTTGGTCAAAAAATGCACGCTTATCAAAAAACAGGAGAGGAAAATGAGAATACGTAAAGTCACTCGAAGGGTGATGCTTGCAGCGTTTGTTGCCGCCTCGACCCTCCTAACCGCCGGAACCGCAGCTGCCGACAAGGTGAAGGTGGCCGCAATCTATACGCTTCCCGTGGAACAGCAGTGGATCAGCCGCATACACAAGGCATTGAACACTGCGGCCGAACGCGGGGACATCGAATATGTGTTTTCGGAAAACGTCGCAAATACGGATTATGAAAGGGTCATGCGCGAGTATGCAGAGCAGGGGCAGCAACTGATCGTTGGTGAAGTCTTTGGTCTGGAACGCGCCGCGCGGAAGGTGGCGAAGGACTATCCCGACACCGCGTTCCTGATGGGGTCTTCCTTTGGTCCGGTCGCTCCGAACTTTTCTGTCTTTGACAACTGGATTCACGAACCATCCTATCTGACCGGCATGGTTGCCGGTTCCGCAACGGAAAGCAATGTCATCGGTATGGTCGGGGGTTATGCCATTCCCGAAGTGAACCGATTGATGCATGCGTTCATGGAAGGCGCGCGGGAAACCAACCCGGACGTCAAGTTCATCGTGAATTTCATAGACAGCTGGTACGACCCGCCCAAGGCCAAGGAAAGCGCTTTTGCGATGATGGATGCAGGGGCCGACATCATGTATGCCGAACGCTTTGGCGTGTCGGACGCTGCGGTCGAACGCGGGGTCAAGGCGGTCGGAAACGTGATCGACACCTCGCAGGATTATCCGGGGACGATCATGGCCTCGGCGCTCTGGCACATGGAGCCCACCATCGACAAAGCGATTGCCAACGTATCTGCCGGATCGTTCGAGGCTGCTGATTACGGCCAGTACAGCTTTATGGCCTATGGCGGCGGTTCGCTGGTGTTGGATGAGAACCTGGTCTCGGGAGACGTGATCGATGCCGTGAACGCGCGCGAAACCGAGATCCTGGACGGGCTGTTCCGTGTCAACGTGAACGATGCCCGCCCGGTTTCCGACAACTGATTTCATGGGGGCCGGCGAAACCGCCGGCCCTTGTTTTCCAATGACAGAGACCACGGTTCTCAGGCTTGCCGGGCTGTGCAAGCGGTTCGGCCCGGTAGTGGCCAACGATGATGTCAGCCTGACCTTGAAGCGCGGCGAGGTGCTGGCGCTTCTGGGGGAAAACGGCGCGGGCAAAACCACGCTGATGAACATGCTGTTCGGACATTACCTGCCGGACGCGGGCACGGTTGAAGTGGCAGACAGCGGCGGAACGCTGCGCGCCCTGCCGCTTGGTCACCCGCAGGCCGCGCTTGAGGCGGGTGTCGGCATGGTGCATCAGCATTTCACTCTGGCCGAAAACATAAACGCCCTGGACAATATCACGCTGGGGTCGGAACCCTTGCGCAGATTGCGCCGGAACCGGCAAGCCGCGCGCCGGAAAATCGAAGACATCATAACGCAAAGTGGTCTCAGCGCGCCTTTGGATGTGCCCGTTGGTCGCCTTTCCGTGGGCGAGCGGCAAAGGGTCGAGATACTCAAGGCGCTCTATCGGGATGCGCGCATTCTGGTTCTGGACGAACCCACCGCCGTGCTGACCCCACAGGAAGCGGATGCGCTTTTCGAGAATATCAAGCTGATGACCAAGGAAGGTCTGGCCGTCATTTTCATCAGCCACAAGCTGCGGGAAGTGCTGTCTTTTTCGGACAGGATTGCGGTCCTGCGACATGGGCGGAAAGTCGGGGAAATGGCCACATCCGAGGCGGACGAAAAGGCCATTGCGGGCATGATGGTTGGTGCCGATACACCGAAGGTCGCCCGGGTGCAGATGGCCCCCGGCGCGCCTGTCCTGTCGATCGAGGGCGTTTCGGTCGCGGGCCGTTCGCAACGCGACACGTTGAAAAATGCGACTCTGACCGTGCATGCGCACGAAATCCTTGGCATTGCTGGTATTTCGGGAAACGGTCAGGGCGCGCTGGCCAATGTGATCTCGGGCCTTGTCCGGCCAATAGAAGGCACCATTCGCGTGAACGGGGAAGAGATTGTCAAACCCAGCCCTGCCGTCATGATACGGTCCGGTGTCGGGCGCATTCCCGAAGACCGCCATCACGAAGGGATCGTGGGGGCGATGACGGTGGCGGAAAATCTGGTGATCGAACGGCTGGACGATCCCGAAATTCAATCTGGTGGTCTTTTGCGCAAGGACACAATTCGGGGAAATGCCGAGAAGCTGTCCAAAGCCTATGACGTGCGCGGTCCGGGGGTCGATGTCGCGTCACGCCTGCTGTCCGGCGGCAACATCCAGAAACTGATCCTGGCGCGCGTCTTTGATCGAGCACCGCGTCTGATCCTTGCCAACCAGCCGACGCGTGGCCTTGATATGGGGGCTGCGGCCGAAGTCGGGCGACGGCTTTTGGAGGCCCGCGAACGCGGTGCGGGTGTCGTGCTGATATCTGAGGATCTGGATGAAATTCTGGGCCTTGCGGATCGCATCATGGTTATCCGTGACGGAACCCTTGTGACTGCCGCCAGCCATGACCGGGAAAGGATTGGTCTGATGATGGCAGGAGAGACGGCATGATACGGATCGAGCCACGGGAAAATCCGTCCCGCTTGTACGCGGTGGGTATTCCGATCTTGTCGGCGGCGGTGTCATTGGCTTTCGCGGCGATCCCCTTGATGGCCGCGGGCGCCAATCCGATCATCGCTTATGGGGAAATGATCAAGGGCGTCTTTGGATCGGTCTTTGCGATTTCCGAGGTGCTGACACGCGCCACGCCTTTGATTTTCACCGGCTTGGCGGCGGCACTCGCCTTTCGCGCAAAACTCTGGAATATCGGGGCCGAGGGGCAGCTTTACCTTGGCGCCATGGCGGCTGTCGCCATCGGATCGGGGGCAGTCGATCTTCCCGGTGTCTTTCTTGTACCGCTGATCATTGTATTGGGCGCAGCTGCGGGAGCGGCCGGCATGGTCGGGCCGACCTTTCTGAAGGTGCGTTTCGGGGCAGATGAGGTTGTGACGACCCTTCTGTTGAATTTCATCATTCTGATCTTTCTCCAGATGATGCTGGAAGGCCCATTGCAGGACCCGATGGGGCTTGGCTGGCCGCAATCGGCACCGGTGCTGGATCAGGGCATGCTGCCGCCGCTGGTGGATCGCATGCGGGTTCATTCCGGGCTGTTGCTGGCATTGGTGCTGGCGGCCATCGCGCAATTCATGCTGGCGCGTTCGGTTTGGGGGTTCAAGCTTCGGGCTGTCGGCGAGAATGCCGCCGCCGCCCGGCATGCCGGCATCAACGTGAACCGCTCGCTGTTTGGCGTTGCGGTCATTTCCGGCGGATTGGCCGGGTTGGCCGGCGTCAGCGAGGTTGCCGGTCTGAAAGGGTATGTGACGTCCGATCTGTCTCCGGGCTTTGGGTATACCGGTATCGTGGTCGCCATGCTGGCGGGGCTGTCGCCTGCGGGCGTGGTGGTTGCGGCCATTTTCATCGCTTCGGTTTTCGTTGGAGCGGATTCCATGAGCCGCGCGTTGGGTGTGTCGTCCTTTCTTGCCGATCTCGTGGTGTCGGTCGCACTGTTGTGTGTTCTTGTCGGAGGCTTCATCGCCAGATACCGGGTCGTTCGCACCCATTCCGGGAGCGCGCGGACATGATGGATCTTCTGACCATTCTTGTGAGCGAAAGCTTCTGGGCGGCGTCGCTGCGGATTGCCACGCCGCTGATATTTGGTGTTCTGGGGGCGTTGATCTGCGAACGCTCTGGCGTTCTCAACCTCGGGATCGAGGGTATTTTCGTGATCGGCGCCATGAGTGGCTGGATGGCCGTGTGGTTGGGGGCGGGGTTGTGGGGGGGCGTTCTGGTGGCCGCGCTGGCAGGCGCTTTCTTTGGCCTGATGCACGCGATACTGACTGTCCCTCTGGGGTTGTCGCAGCACGTCTCGGGCCTTGGGATTACGCTGTTTGCCACGTCGGTCAGTTACTTTTCCTATCGCACGGCATTGCCAAATGTTTCTTCTCCTCCGAGGATCGAGCCTTTCCGGCCCATCGATCTGCCTGTCCTGTCAGACCTGCCATTCATCGGGCCGGTTCTGTTCCAGCAGACGGCATTGACCTGGCTTGCGCTTTTGATGGTGGCGGTTGTTTGGTACGTCATGAACCGCACGGCCCTGGGGGTCGCCATTCAGGCGGTCGGAGACAACCCCGACAGCGTCGATGCGCAGGGGTTGTCCGTCTATGGGCTGAGGATCGGGGCCATTGTTGCGGGGTCCGCGCTGATGGCGCTTGGCGGCGCATTCCTGACGATGAGCGCGTTTGACGCCTTTTTCTTTGGCATGGTCAACGGGCGCGGCTGGGTTTGCATCGCGCTGGTTATCTTTGCAAGCTGGCGACCGGGAAAGGCGCTGTTTGGCGCATTGCTGTTCGGGGCGTTCGATGCATTGCAGGTGCGTTTGCAAACGGAAATGGGCGCCCTGGTGCCCGGCCAGGTTTTCCTGATGGCCCCATATATCCTGTCAATCATCGCGCTTGTGATTGCCGCCCGCTCGGCCGACTATCCCCGCGCGTTGTTGACCCCGTGGTTCAAGGGGCAGAGGTAGGAGATGAGATGTTCGACCTGATTGTCAGAAATGCCAGCCTCACAGATGGCCGCAAGGGTCTGGATATCGGGTGCAAGGGCGGCAGGATCACCGCGATTGAACCCGGCATCGCCGCAGAGGCGCGAGAGGAGATCGATGCAGGCGGGTACCTGGTGTCGCCGCCCTTTGTTGATCCTCATTTCCATATGGACGCGACATTGTCGCTGGGCACTCCGCGCATGAACATGTCCGGCACGTTGCTGGAGGGCATCGCGCTTTGGGGTGAGCTGAAACCGATTCAATCGGTCGATGACATCATCGAACGTGCGTTGCGCTATTGTGATCTGGCCATATCGAAGGGCATCGGCGCAATCCGCAGCCACGTGGACACTTGCGACGACGAACTGAAAGGGGTTCAGGCCCTATTGGAGGTGCGTGAGAGGGTCAAGGATTACCTTGATTTGCAGCTGGTCGCGTTCCCTCAGGACGGCGTTCTGCGTGATCCGACCGCGATGCGGAACACGGTGCGGGCGCTGGACATGGGCGTGGACGTCGTGGGGGGCATCCCTCATTTCGAACGCACGATGTCGGATGGGGCTGAGTCGGTGCGGCTGCTATGCGAGATCGCGGCAGAGCGCGGGCTGATGGTCGACATGCATTGCGATGAAAGTGACGATCCTCTCAGCCGACATGTCGAAACCCTGGCTTTCGAGACCCAGCGGCTTGGCCTGCAGGGTCGGGTCGCCGGATCGCACCTGACGTCGATGCATTCGATGGACAACTATTATGTCTCGAAGCTGATCCCCCTGATGGCAGAAGCGCAGGTTCACGCCATCCCGAACCCGTTGATCAACATCATGCTTCAGGGTCGGCACGACACTTATCCCAAGCGCAGGGGGCAGACCCGCGTTCGTGAGCTGCGCGACGCCGGAATAGTCGTTGGATTTGGGTCGGATTGCATGATGGATCCCTGGTATTCGCTGGGCAAGGCCGACATGCTGGATGTGGCCATGATGGGGCTTCACGTCGGTCAGCTTTCCAGTCGAGCGGATATGGATTGGTGCTTTGATGCGGTGACGGAAAACCCCGCCAAAATACTGGGATTGGAAGGGTACGGTGTTGCCGAAGGGTGCAGGGCGAATTTCGTTCTGTTGCAGGCGGCAGACAAGATCGAAGCGATACGGCTGCGCGCGCACCGTCTGGTGGTGGTCCGAAGCGGAAAAGTCATCGCCAGATCCGAGCCGATCATGTCTACGCTGGAAACAGGCACAACGCGCAGAACAATAAACGAAGCCATGGTGTCGAGTGCAGTGCGTTAGACCGCCCATCGAATTCGCATTGATTGGGCGCCGGTTTTTTCGGCGAACGCGCGGCCGTCAGGGCGGATATCACCGAACGACGAACACGGATTGTCGCGCATGTCGGGCCACGCGGGCGGAATTCGGGCCTATCAGATAGTCCTGCAATTCCGGCCGGTGCGCGCCGACAAAGATCGCATCGGCACCCAATTGATCGGCGACCTTGATGATCTGGTCATAGATCGTGCCATGCGAGATATGCAGCCGCGCATCGATATCGGGGGGGATTGCATCCCTGGCCCAGGTTTCGAGTTCGGATTTGGCCTGATCTGCAATCTTTTTCGAATGATCCGGTCCAAGCATTGCGCCCACGATCGCCATGCCGCTGTCGGGAATGACGTTCAGCACATGCAAGGTCGCTTTCTCGGCACGCGCCATGTTGACTGCGGCTTGTGTGCTGCGCGCCGCTCCAAGAGGGTCGCTGATGTCGACGGCTATCAGTAGGGTCTTGAACATGGCCATACTCCCTCAGAATGCGGGTTGCGTGGCGCGAGGCCGCTGAATCATGACGATGCCTGCCAGCAGCAGCAGGGCAGGGATGAAGAAGATTTCTTTCGGCATTCGGTCGTTTTCTATCTCGGCCTTTACCAGATGAACCGGGGTATCGCCGTAAAAGTCATAATCGATGCTGAGCGATCCGAAGGGCCCGCCAAACGGTTCTTCCATTTCCAAGGCGTCACCGCTTTCGATGAAGGACAGGCCCTGAGCCGAGAGTGCGGCCTCGGCATCGCCGGCAACAGCCGGGATCACGATCGTGGTCGGGCGAATTTCGGCGTTGTCGAAATCCGGGCCTGCAATTGTTATGCGGATGTCCTGGCCGTCATCGGCATCGGCCATCAGCGCAATGGCTGCGGGTCCATCGGCGCTTGCATAAGGTTCGCTGACCTGATCCAGGAAGAACCCGGGCCGGAACAGCAGGAAGGCGATGAACAGCAACACCACGCTTTCCCATGCTCTTGATTTGGCCACGAAATAACCCTGCGTGGCCGCTGCAAACAACAACATCGCAAGAAGGGCCACGAAAAAGACCAGCACCGCCTTGGCGAGACCCACGTCGATCAGCAACAGATCGGTGTTGAAAATGAAGAGGAACGGCAAAAGCGCTGTCCGGATGTCATAGGCAAAGCCCTGAATGCCCGTCTTGATCGGATCGCCCCGCGATATGGCCGCCGCCGCATATGCCGCAAGGCCGACCGGCGGCGTGTCATCGGCGAGGATGCCGAAATAGAAGACGAACATATGAACGGCAATCAGCGGCACGATCAGGCCGGACTGCGCCCCCACCGACACGATGACCGGAGCCATCAGAGACGAGACAACGATGTAATTGGCCGTTGTCGGAAGCCCCATGCCGAGGATCAGCGACAGAACGGCGACCAGAACGAGCAATATCATCAGGTTGCCGCCCGAGATGACCTCGATCACCTGACCTATGACCTGATGCGCGCCGGTCAAGGAGATGGTTCCGACAATAATACCGGCCGCACCCGTTGCCACGCCAATCCCGATCATGTTGCGCGCGCCGAGGATCAGACCCTGAACAAAGTCATTCCAGCCGTGCAGGGTTTCACCGGCGAAATCCTGGCCCCTGAAAAACGCTTTGATCGGGCGGTGAGTCAGGGCGATGATGATCATGAAGACAGTGGCCCAGAAGGCGGACAGGGCGGGCGAAAGCCGCTCCAGGCTGTCGGTGCGCACCATGAGATTCCAGATCAGGATGAAGATCGGCAGCGCGAAATAGGCTCCGCCAATCAGCGTCGGTGTCAGTCGTGGCGCCGCCGGGACCGGGGCGTTCGGGTCGTCGATTTCGATGTCCGGATAACGGGAGGAAATGTAGACGAGAATCAGATAGAGACCCGCGACGATGGCTACGGCGCCATAGACGCTTTCGGTCATGATCGGATCGAGCAGGGCGCGCAAACCGATCATCAGGAAGGTGCAGAGGCCCAGGAAAATGAAACCGGACAGGAACAGGATCAGGATCATCAGGACGCCGATCTTGCGACCTTCCTTTTTCAGGCCTTCCAGCCCCATCTTCAGGCTTTCAAGGTGCACGATGTAGAGCAGTGCGATATAGCTGATGACCGCCGGCAGAAAGGCGTGTTTGACCACATCGATATAGGGAATGTTGACATATTCCACCATCAGGAAGGCCGCGGCCCCCATAACCGGCGGGGTCAGCTGACCGTTGGTGGATGACGCCACCTCGACCGCGCCGGCCTTTTCGGCGGGAAAGCCGATCCGTTTCATCAGGGGGATAGTAAACGTCCCGGTGGTGACCGTGTTGGCGATGGATGAGCCCGAGATCATGCCGGTCATCATCGAGGACAGCACCGAAGCCTTGGCTGGTCCGCCCCTTAGGGCGCCCAGCATGGCGATGGCGACCTTGATGAACCAGTTGCCGCCACCCGCCCGATCCAGCAAAGCGCCGAACAGGACGAACAGGAAAATCATCGTGGTCGAGACGCCGAGCGCCACCCCGAAAACCCCCTCGGTCTGCATCCAGTAATGGCCCAGGGCCTTGGACAGTGATGCGCCGCCGTAATTGGTGATGTTGCGGGCCCATTCCGAATATCCGCCGAAAAAGGCAAACAGGATGAAACAGCTGGCGATGACGACCAGCGGCAATCCGAGCGAGCGATAGACGGCCACCATCAGAACGAACATCCCGGTGGCTGAAACCGCGATGTCGGTGGGGGTCCAAAGGCCGGGGCGGTCGGCGATCTGGAACCGGAAGATCACCAGATACAGACAAGCGCCCACGCCGAGGATCAGCAAGACCCAGTCATAGACGGGTATGCGGTCGCGCGGAGAGGTCTTGAAAAGCGGAAAAGCAAGCGTCGCCAGCATGATGGCAAAGGCCAGGTGCACAAAGCGGGCCTGTGCGACGATATTGGCGAAAATCCCGATGCCGGTCGATTGGGCGATGATGCCGGGTATTTTTGACGCGATGTAAAGCTGGAAAAGGGACCACACGATACAGGTTCCGATGATCAACCGGCCCTGCCAGCCCACCGGGTTTCTTGCCCCGGTGTCGGCCTCGGCAACCATGTCGTCAGCGCTGCGTTCGGGTTGGGTCTGGTCAGTCATGTCGTCCCCCTGTCCACGGCGTTTCGCCAATGGGTATGCGCCCGCTGCCGGGCGCATCCGATGTGTTGGAAGTTGACGCTTATTGCATCAGACCGAGTTCTTTATAGGCGCGTTCCGCCCCCGGGTGCAGGGGTGCGCTGAGACCGTCACTGACCATTTCCGCGGGGTCAAGATTTTCAAAGGCCGGGTGAAGCTGACGGAAATCGTCAATATTCTCCATCACCGATTTTGCCACGACATACACCACGTCATCCGACACATCGGCCGAGGTCACGAATGTTGCGCCAACACCAAAGGTAGTCGTTTCCTGATCGTTCCCGGCGTACATGCCACCGGGGATCGTCGCGACACGGTAATAGGGATTGTCGCCCACCAGCTTGTCGATCGGCTCGCCCGTGACGCTGACCAGTTTCACGTCGCAGGTTGTGGTGGCTTCCTTGATGGCCGCCGCCGGATGCCCGATGGTATAGATCATCGCGTCGATATTGCCGTCGCAGATTTCCTTGGCCATTTCCGATCCCTTGTATTCTGTGGCCAAAGCAAAATCATCCATTCCCATGCCGAATGCATTCATCACCACTTCCATCGTGGCGCGTTGACCGGAACCGGGGTTGCCGACATTGACGCGCTTGCCTTTCAGGCCTTCGAAACTGTCGATGCCGCTGTCGGCGCGCACCAGAAGGGTGAACGGTTCGGGATGAACCGAAAAGACGGCGCGAATGCCCGGAAACGCGGCATCGCCTTCGAATTTCGAGGTGCCGTTGAAGGCGTGGTATTGCCAGTCGGACTGGGCAACGCCGAACTCAAGCTCGCCGGCCTTGATGGTGTTGATGTTATAGACCGAGCCACCGGTGGATTCGACGGCGCAGCGGATGCCGTGCTCTTTGCGCGACTTGTTCACCAGACGGCAGATTGCGCCGCCTGTTGGATAGTAGACGCCTGTCACACCTCCGGTTCCGATCGAGATGAACTCCTGCGCCGAAGCTGCACCGGCGGACATGCCCAGAACGGCCGCGGCTCCAAGTACGAGGTTTTTCATTTTACACACTCCCTGACTTAAATTTCTTGTTATTTGCCGGAATTGATGGCCCTGACAGTAGAGCCTCTATGGCACGATCTGGCAAGGTTTCAGCGCAACTTGCCGTCACGTCAGCGTTTTTTGCTTGCCGGATATGGAATGTGACTGCGTGGTGCGGTGTTTTTTACGTTCAGCGCCGAACACCAGCTGTCTGATCGGTATCACCGCGCCACCATTGTTCAATGTCGGCTTCGGTCACACGGTCGGCAAGGCCCAGTGCGACCAGGCCGGTGCTGGTGTCATCCACGATGGCCCGCATCTCGCAGACCCGTCCGACAATCTGCACCTGATAAGGCCCTTCGCGGGTTTCGACAAAACCTTTGAGGCGATAGATGCCGGCTGGCCGGCGATCGAGCTTTTCCTGCAGTGACCGCCGGTCTTCGGCAAATGCCTTTTCGCAATACCACGCGGTATAGGCCGGATGGGGCGGTGTTTTACTCGAAAACGGGCGCGGGGTGATTTCCCACAACAATCGCGAGATGGGGGCGTCACCTTGGATTATTGGGGCATGTGTATTTATTGGCCTCAGATGGTCGCGCGGGTTTTCGGTGGTTTTTTCAGTCTTGCTGAGCACCAAAAGGTCGGCCACGGCGATTTGCCGGGCAATCTGAGGCCCGATGGAGTCATCATTGAGAAGGTCTTGGATTTGTCTTGCATCCACAACCGTGACGATCCCGGCATAGCTCAGGTCGGGTTCGGCATTGGCGACGTTGGCGATGGCGGCCGGGTCGGCGATACCGCTGGCTTCGATGATCAGGTGATCGGGACGGTCGGGGCGGTCCAGAATGTCCCCGATCGTCATGAACAGGTCCGCCCCCATTGTGCAGCATACGCAGCCGTTGGTCAGCGCAATTGTGTCTGCATCGGCGGACGCCAGCAAATTCGCGTCGATGTTGATCGCGCCGAAATCATTGACAAGAACCAAAAGGCGCAATCCGTGATCTTCGCCAAGCAAGCGGTTGATCAGGGTGGTTTTTCCCGCACCAAGATAGCCGCCGATGACCGTCAGGGGCAATCGCATCACAGCAGGTGAACCCTGCCGCCCAGAACGGTCCCAAGCACGGCGATATCCTTGAGCCGGTCGGCGGAAACGGTCGTGGGATCGTCGCCGAGTATGGTGAAGTCGGCTTGTTTGCCGGTTTCGATACTTCCGATTTCGCCGTCCAATCCCAATGTGTAAGCCGCGCCAAGTGTGATCGCGTGCAGGGCTTCCGGTATTGTGATCCTTTGGTTTTCTCCCAGAATTCGGCCTGACAGGGTCTGGCGATTGACGGCACACCAGGCCGTGAACAGGGGCGCCATCGGCGTGACAGGCGCGTCCGAATGGATCGCGATCCGAACACCTTGGTCCAGCGCTGTGCGCGCCGCATCCATTCGGCAGGCCCGGTCTTCGCCGATGGTCAGGGCCGCATGCTGATCGCCGAAATACCAGATATGATTGGAAAATATGTTGGTGCAGACACCCAGCCGTGCGCAGCGCCGGAACTGGTCGGCCCCCATCATCTGGCAATGCTGCAGGACATGTCTTGCATTCGGCCAGGGGTGTTTGCGGGCCGCTGACTCGAGAGCCGCGAGGGATACGTCAGAGGCCTCGTCACCGTTGACATGGATATGCATCTGCACCCCGTGTTCTTGCATCGCCTCGCACAGGGCGAATATCTGATCCGGTGGCGTGTTCCAGATTCCGTTGGGTTGTCCACCCACATAACCGGGCCATTTCACCCGCGCG
Organism: Ruegeria sp. YKSF57; assembly: GCF_059612585.1. Classification (NCBI taxonomy): domain Bacteria; kingdom Pseudomonadati; phylum Pseudomonadota; class Alphaproteobacteria; order Rhodobacterales; family Roseobacteraceae; genus Ruegeria; species Ruegeria sp. YKSF57. The sequence continues at coordinate 13,118 of NZ_JBXWQW010000033.1, forward strand.
GTCCAGCCCTGAATCGACCCGTCGGTCATCAGCTTGACCGCCCCCAGACGGAGCTTGTCGGACGATCGCGCCTTCAGCGCCACGGCGCGGCGCGCAATCGCGGCGGGATCGCCGCCAGTGGCGCCCAGGGCCGGGACGAGACGGACGGGAAAGTCCAGCTTGGACGTAACGTCGAGCAGAACATCGACATCCGCGTCATCCATTTCCGCGAACAGGTCGGTGGTCGTCGTCACCCCGGCCCTCAGACAGACCTGGGCATAGGTGCGGATGATCTCTGGAGTCTGGGTCAGTGCCCGAAAGTCGATCCCGGTCCGGCGCATGACCGGAAACATCGCTGCCATTTCCTGCAGTTCACCGGTTGGTTCGCCATCGGCACCCTTCACCAAACCTTCGACATTGGTGTGGCTGCCATATCCGGCCACGGTCAGAGCCGCCGAATTGGCACACAGCAGGTGGAAGTTCGAAAACAGAACAACTATGGGCCGCGTTGTTGAAACCTGATCAAGGTGATGCCGCGACAGCCTTTCCCCGGAAAGGAAAATCGGATCGAACCCCCAGGCAATCAACGCATGGCCTTCGGGAAGGTCCGCATCATACAGGCGCAGCCGTTCTATCACGCCCGGGATGTCTTCAAGCCCCCGATGCAGGACGCCGTTCGGGTCCATGCGGTCGTGAAATCCGACATAGGCATAGCGCCACATCGCGCCCGCCATCATGTGTGCGTGACCTTCGACGAAACCGGGCATCAAAACCGCGTCGGCCAGACTGTCGTCGAGGATCGTTTCATCGCCGGGCCAGGCGCAGTTCTGATCGCCTACGGCAAGGATCTTGCCGTCACGCACGGCCACATGGGTCGCTTCGGGGCGGTTCGGGTCCATGGTGATGATCTTGCAACAACGGAAAACGGTCGTGGGTTGCATGCTGTCCTCCCGGGTAACAGCCGGAGTATCGCAACTTTATTCCACGGCAAAATGGATTTAACCTCTCAATAAGATATATTGAATGGTGGATTGAGATGAAATTCACGCTCAAACAATTGCGTTATTTCGATGCTGCGATGCGGACAGGTTCGATTGCGCGCGCCGCCGTCGAGATGAACATCTCGCAATCGTCGATCACGGCGGCGATCGATCATATCGAACAAAGCCTTGGCGCGGAGCTGTTTCGCAGGATACCGGCCAAAGGGCTGATTTCGACCGAATTGGGACAGATGGCGGGCAAACAGATCGCCACTTTCCTTGAGCAATCCAGAGTTTTCGAATCCGACTTGTTGTCGCTTGTCGGTGATCCGACGGGGACGCTGCGGCTGGCCTGTTACGAACCGACGGCCCCCTACGTTCTGCCACCGCTGCTGCGCTGCATCGCCGACAGTTACCCCGACATCCGTATCGATGTGATGGAAGGCGACATGCTGGTCGTGAACGAATTGCTGCGTTCTGGTGCAGTGGATGCGGTATTGACCTATCGCCGTTACACGCATCCCGACAACCGCTTTGTCCCCTTGTTCCGGGCCAGACCCTGGGCGCTTGTTCCGCATCATTCGCCATTGTCCGAGCACAAGTCGGTCACACTTGATGAGCTTTCCGAACAACCTCTGATCATGCTCGATGTGCATGGAACGCGGGATTATTTCCTTAGCATGTTTCAAAAACAGGGGTTGGTGCCGGATATTGTCCACAGCACCAAGTCGGGCGCTGTCTTGCGCGGTCTGGTGGGCGCCAAGTTCGGCTATGCGATCCTGAACATCTGCGGACCCAATGACCGCGACGGGCAGGGGGGATATACTCCGATTCCCATCTCGGGCGAGGTGGATGAACCGGTTTACGGCATCGGCTATGCATCGCAGCTTGAGAATTCTGCCGTAGTGCGTGCCATCATCGACACGGGCAAATCTCTGGCTCAGAAAGGTGCGTTCGAACATCTTCTGCTTCGGCCTTAACTGCATTTTATGTGACATTACGCTTCACAAAACCCTGTTTTCTGGAGGTATGGGCTTCGGCTAGCCTTTGGAACAACGTCGATCGACGTCCGGCAAAGCAGCCGCTCGCAAACAAGAAGGGGACCGGGCCGATGGGCGAATTGTGCTGTCAGGGAGGAGAGATATGCGCAGACGTTCTTTGATTAAACTGGCTACCTCAGTGTCGCTTGCCGCCGGGCTGAGCCTTTCGGCGTTACCGGCAGCGGCCGCCGATGTGACAATGAACCTGGGTTTCGGCGCGCCCGAAGCCTCCATCTATGGCCGTTTCGGTACGCTGTTCAAGGAACGGCTTGAGGCGATCTCGGACGGGGCGATCGAAGTCAAGTTGCGTTGCTGCAACCAGATTTCGACAGAGGACGAGGCGTTCAAGGCGATGCAGTTGGGAACAGTTGATGGATTTTTCATCACTGCGAACAACGTGTCGCCGCACTGGCCACTGATGGATGTGACGGTTCTGCCATACATATTCCAGAACAAGGACCATCTGGAACGGGTGGTCGATGGTGAAGTCGGTCAGGTCATGAAGGACAGGCTGCAGGCCGAGACCAGCGTTCATTTGCTGAGCTTCGGTCCGGCGCTCTATCGGGATTTTTACAACTCGCAGCGTGCCATCAATACGATGGCGGACATGGAAGGGTTGAAGATCCGGGTTCCCAAGAACGAGGTGATGATTGCGACCTTCGAAGCCTTTGGGGCAGAGCCGGTGCCGCTGGCCTGGTCGGAAACACCAACCGCCTTGCAGACCGGAACCGTGGACGGTGGCGACAACGGAACCTCGTTCATTCGCGACATGAAGTTCTATGAGTTCGAGCCCCATCTTGTCATCCTCGAACATTTCGTGGCGATGGCGCCGCTTTTTGCATCGGACGCTTTCATGAAACGGTTGAGTGACGAACAGCGCGCCATGGTTCAGCAAGCCGCGAACGAGGCAGGGGCGGAACTGCGCCGTCAGGTCGCTTCGGAAACCGAGGAAATCCGCGAATGGCTGGTTGCCGAGGGCGGCATGGCGATGACCACGCCGGACAAGGCCGATTTCATTACCGCCGCTCAGGGGGTGCAGCAGGCATTTGCAGAAGAGCGTGGGCAAGACTTCGTGGAACTCGTCAACGCCATTCAGGCGGCGGCCAACTGAAGATCCGCCGCTTTGGCGGGGCGCTGCATGCGCCCTGCCTGATCTGACCAAGCCCAAGGAACAGGTGCCCGATATGTCAGCGCTGAAATGGCTGGAACGGCACTTCGAAGAAGTGGTGTGCTGCACCGCTCTCGTGGTGATTTCTTTTAGCGTCTTTGCGCAAGTGATCGCGCGCTATGTGTTTCAGACCGCATTGCACTGGTCCGAAGAGATTGCCTCGATCAGCATGGTCTGGGCTGTCTACATGGGGGCCTCGCTGTGCGTGCGCGAACGCTTTCACATCCGAATCCTAGTTGGCGTCAAAGCCCTGCCCGAGCGGACGGGCCGTATCGTGATCTTTGCCGCCGATCTGGCATGGGCCGCGTTTTCGATTTTCATGATCCGGGTCAGTTGGGATTATCTGGCCGTGTTGTGGAAATTCACTTCGCGCAGTCCCAGTCTGGGCATCGACCAGTTCTATCCGCAATCCGTGCTTGTGATCGGTTACGCGCTGATGCTCGTGCGCCTGATCCAGACCTATGTGACATGGTACAGGGATGGCGGCGAAGGTATCCCGGGAATGCTGCACGAGGAATGGGATGAAACCACCGACGAGCAGGAGCATCAGCTGTGAATCCGCTTCTCATTCTTGCGATTGCCTTCGTCGGGCTTACGATCATCGGCACACCACTTTTCGTGGCTGTTGGCATAACCACTGCGTTGGCGCTCTATCTCATAGAAATCCCTTACACGTTGATGGCGCAGACGGGGTATTCCAGCCTGACGCCTTTTCCATTGCTGACCATCCCGCTGTTCGTTCTGGCGGGTCGGTTGATGGAGGTTGGCGGCATGGCCAACCGGATGATTGCAATTGCGACCAAACTGGTTGGCGCCTATCGCGGGTCGATGGGGCTTGTGACGGTTTTTGCCTGCATGCTTTTTGCCGCATTGTCCGGGTCGGGGCCGGCAACGACTGCGGCCATCGGCTCTGTCACGGTGCCGGCGATGCGGCGGGACGGTTATGACGTCCCATTTGCCGCCGCGATCACCGCCAGCGCCGGAGCGCTTGGCAGCCTGATCCCGCCGTCGAACCTGATGATCATATACGGTCTTGTGTCCGAGACATCGATCCCGCGCCTGTTTCTGGCGGGGCTCATTCCGGGCGTGCTGGTGACGATCCTGCTGATGGTCACCACCTATATCATCGCCCGCCGTCGGAACTATGGCGGGACGGGGCATCCGTTTTCATGGCGGCCGTTCCTTCACGCCGCCTGGGAGGGAAAATGGTCGATCGGAGCGCCGGTGCTGATCCTCGGCGGCATTTATGGTGGTGCGTTCACGCCGACCGAGGCCGCAGGCGTTGCGGTGTTTTACGCGTTGTTCGTGGGGCTTTTCATCTATCGCGAACTGACCGCAAGAAAGATCGTCGAGGCGCTGCGTTTCACGGCTTTGCTGACCGGCATCCTGATCCTGCTGACGCCTACGCTGGCCTTTGGGCAATTGACCGCGTTCTACGACGTGCCCACCGCTGTGCAACAGGGGATCACGTCGATCACCGAAAACCCGATCCTGGTGATGCTGCTGATCGGGGTGTTCTACATCTTTATCGGCACCTTCATGGAATCGCTGGCCCAGATCGTTCTGTTCACCGCCGTGTTCCTGCCGTTGGCCGTGTCGTTGGGCATCGATCCGGTCCTGTTCGGAGTGTTCACGGTGATCACCTGCGAGATCGGGTTCCTGACCCCTCCGTTGGGGGCAAACCTGACGGTCGCGGCGCGGATTTCCGGAGTTTCAATCGAACGGATTTCGGTTGCCGTGCTGCCGTTCATTCTGGCCTATATCATCGGCATGGTGATCCTGATCCTAATCCCGGATCTGACCCTGTTCCTGCCCGACTGGGTCTATGGGCCGGCAAAGTAGGGGAATAAGGAGATGTTCGATCTGATCCTCAAGGGCGGTGAAGTTTTCGACGGAGTGAGCGCGGAAAGTTTCACCGCCGATATTGGTATTACGCGCGACCGGATCGCGGCAATTGGCCAACTGGAAGACAACGGATCGGCAGAGATCATCGACGTCAGCGGGCTGGCCGTTTCGCCCGGTTTCGTCGACATGCACACGCATTCCGATTTCACCCTGATTGCCGATGGGCGCGCCGAAAGCCAGGTGCACCAGGGTGTCACGACCGAGGTTGTCGGGCAATGCGGGATCAGCTGTGCGCCCGTGTGCAGGCACAGCGAGATCCCGGCCGTTTCCCCGTGGTACACCGACAAGGCCGATCATCCGCACTGGCACAGCTTTGGCGATTATCTGGATGCTCTGGAAAGCACTGAGCTTGGCGTAAACGTCATGGCCTTTGTGGGTCATGGCAGCATTCATCGCGCGGTTCTGGGGGATGCGCTGCGGGCGGGTGAGCCGGACGAGATTGACCGGATGAGCCGGATGGTGGAACAGGCGCTTGAGGAGGGAGCTGGTGGATTTTCGACCGGTCTGGAGTATTGGCCCGGAATTCTGGCCGCGCCCGAACATCTGGTGCCGATGTGTGAAAAGGCAGCTCAACGCGGAAGGCTCTATGCAACCCATGTGAGAAACCGCGATACGCACTATGACCTGGGCTTTGCCGAAGCCATCGCGACGGCCCGCCAATCGGGCGCGAAACTGCAGATTTCGCACATCCAGCCGAAATTCGGCGCGCCGGACTATGCGATGGAGCACACGCTGGAAATGATCGATCTGGCCCGCCGCCACGATGTCGACGTAGCCTTTGACGTCATTCCGCATGACTGGAACCATACGCTGACGGCGGCAATCCTGCCCAAATGGGCGCAGGCGGGAGGACTGGACGAAGTGCTGAAACGCCTCTCGGATCCGGAACAGCGCGCAAGGATCAAGGCCAATCCGCAGCCCATGTGGCTGATCGTGAAGGCCCGGAAATGGAGCGATATCGTTCTGCTGAACGCGTCGGTGAACAAGGATCTGGTCGGTGCCGATTTTGCCGAGATCGGACGGATGCGCGGCGTTGATCCATATGATGCGGTTCTCGATATCCTTTTGGAAGAGGGCGACAATCTGATGGGCGTCTTCTGGACATCAAAGTCATTTCGGGACGCTGATATAGATCTGTGTCTGAAACAGCCTGAATGCGCGGTGATTTCCGACACTATCGCCGTGGCCAGGGACGGAATTCTCAGGGATCATGTCGGATCGCTGAGCGGGTATGGCTGGGCCGCACGGTTTCTTCAGTATTATGTTCGAGACCGAAAGGTTCTGTCACTTCCCGATGCCATCCGGCGCATAACCTCTGTCCCGGCGGATCGGTTGGGGCTGAAGGACCGTGGGCGTCTGGAGCCAGGACACAGGGCAGATATCTGCGTCTTCGACCCGGCCAGCATCGCCAGCAACTGTTCGGCGCGTCATCCAAGGCGCTATGCGTCAGGTGTTGCCCATGTCATGGTGAACGGGCGTATGGCCATGCGCAACGGTGCAAGGACCAACGAGAACGCCGGGGCGGTTTTGCGCGAATTCGCACATTGAAAGAGCCGGGTCATCCCCGCTACCTGATCCAGACATAAGTCAACGGCGGGTGATCACAACAAATCCGGTCTGGGGTTCTGTGCGGCATGGGAATGGATCCTGCGAATGCTCCATTCGACCGCGTTTTTCATCGCGTTACCCAAAGCCTGATCAAAGGCCATCGCCAGATCGGGAGCTTTGTCCGAAGCAGAAATGATTGCTTTTTCGAACGAATTTGATCCGATGATGTGATCTTCGTATGTATCGATGATTTTGATGTTCAGCCTGACATCGACGCGTAGCGATTTCGTCTGATCGTCGCCGCCGATTGCATGAGCCTGAAACTCGCGCAGTTCCGGCACGATCACGTAATCCGCCCGCAATCCCACGGTCGAACGGCCGACTGCAGCGACCTTGCCGGAATTCTCGAAGCTTTCGATCAGCAATGCCTGCACGATGAGTGGCGCGCGGTCGACCCAGCGGGCGCGCGGCAGATACTGAACCTGAAGCGGCGTGGGCTGGACCGCGATTTGATCAGTATTGACCGCCGCCGTAGCGGTCGGTTCTTCGATCACGATCTGCTGTCTGAGACGCGGGAGTGACGCGGAAAACGTGCTTTTGGGGGTCAGAACATAAAGATCGTTCGGTTCTGCCGCTTTCTTAAGCGTATCCAGACCGGTGCAGCCGCTCAGAAGAGCCCCCCCGATGACGAGGGCAAGAAAGTCAGATCGTTTCATTGACGGAACTCCGATGCCTGAGTGCCAAGAAGGAAGCGTGCGGGGTCGCGTTCGATACGGTCCACAAGACGGTCGAGATTGACGACAAGGCGGCGGGATTCTTCGACAAAGCGTTGCAGTTGCGGCAGGCCCACGCGCATGAAATCCGAAACCTGCCTGCGGTTCTGTTGAACGATGCCATCGACCGTCCCCATCAGATCCGACGCGGATTGTGACGCGTCCAGCACGTTGTCGGCGATGCGGTCGACATTGTTGGCCACATTGTCGACGGTGGTTTTGAATGTGTCGATTGCCCCGCGCAAGTCCGTCACGATCTGGCCGACGTCTTCGTTCACAACCTTGTTCACCGACTCGAATGTCTCGTTGGCAGAGGACAGCGTTGTCCCGGCGCTTTCCATGGCGCTGCTGATGTCTGACAGGGTCTCATTGGCGTTGGAAAATGTTTCGGTTGCGACTGCAAGTGCCACGCTGCCTTCGTCGGACAACGCGTTCAGGCGTTCGGCAACCCTGGTCACATCTGTACCCACCTCGGCCACCACGCGATTGACGGTCTCGGCGACTTCGGTGCCCTTGCCGATGAATTCGGTTATTTCGTTCTTCATCAGCCCGTCGGCAGTGGCAAAGGTCTGTTTTGCCGTATCCAGAGTGGAAACGGCCGCGTCGCGCGTATCGTTCAATGCGGTGGTTGCGGTGTTGAGTGTGGTTTCCGCCGTTTCCGTCAGCTTGCCCAGCTTGTCGGTAAAGGCCGCGATTTCGCGGGATGCGCCGCCCAGATCCTTGGACAGCGTTTCGAAATCGGACAGGGCCTGATCCAACCGGCCCGATGCAGAGGACAGGTTTTCGAGCAGCTTCGAAACCGCGGTTCGGTTTTCCTCGTTCACGATGGATTGCAGGTCTTCGAGCAAGGAAATGGCCTTGCTCATCAGTTCAGGCGCCCCTTCGAATATCGATTGCAGCGCGCTTCGGCGGCTTTTTATGGTGCCGCCGGACGGCAATGGTGCGGAAGCCGGCGTGCCGCCGGACAGCGCGACATAGCTGACGCCGGTGACGCCGAGGGCTTGTAGTTCAGCGATCGTGTCTTGCCTGACCGGTGTTTCGGCGTCGATTTCGATATGTACACGCACCTTTGACGGATCGTCGTCGTCAAGATGAAGCGAAAGGACCTGACCGACGGGCAAGCCGTTGTAGCGAACGCTTGAAGCGGTCGCGAGGCCCGAGACATCGTCGAACAGAATGTCATAATAGGCGTATTGGCGGTTCACCTCGACCTTGGCGAGCCACAACAGAAAACCGAAAACGCCCAGAATGCCTGCCAGCGTAAAGGCTCCTATCAGGATATAGTTTGCCTTGGTTTCCATCCGCTGCCCCTAACTGTCCCGTTCCCTGTTCTGCGCGGCTCTGGCGCGCGGACCGGTGAAATATTCCTGTACCCAAGGATGGTCCACAGATGTCATGTCATCAATAGGACCCTCAACCAGGACGCGTTTTTCCGCAAGTACCGCGACCCGGTTGCAGATCGCGTAAAGACTGTCGAGGTCATGCGTCACCATGAAAACGGTCAGCCCAAGCGCACGCTGCAATTCGCCGATCAGATCGTCATAGGCCGCCGCGCCAATCGGATCGAGCCCGGCGGTCGGTTCATCCAGAAACACGATCTCGGGGTCCAGCGCCAGCGCGCGCGCCAAGGCCGCGCGCTTTCGCATGCCGCCTGAAAGCTCGGACGGGAATTTCCCGCAGCTGAGCCGGGGCAGGCCGACGAGGCTGATCTTCAACTCCCCCAGCGCTTTCATCAGGTGTTCGCTGAGCTTGAGATGTTCGCGCATCGGCGCCATCACGTTCTGCAACACGGTCAGCGACGAAAAAAGCGCACCGTCCTGAAAGGCCACACCCCAGCTTTGTTCGATCCTCAGGCGGTCTTCTTCGGGACCGTTGAGGACGTCAACGCCCAGAACCTCGATCGACCCGGTCGCAGGCGTGTTCAGCCCGACGATCGTTCGCAACAGGACCGACTTGCCGGTGCCCGAGCCTCCGACAACGCCGAGCACTTCGCCGCGCCAGACGTCGAGGTCAAGATTGTCATGCACGACCTGAGGGCCGAACCGGGTGGTCAGGCCGCGCACGCGAATGACAGCTTCGCGGTCTGGCATCTCGCTTTGTCCGGTTGAATCGTCGGCCATGTCAGACCCCGACTTCCGAGAAAAAGATCGAGAACAGCGCATCCAGCGCGATGACCATAAAGATGGATTGCACCACCGATGCCGTGGTTCGGCGCCCGACGCTTTCGGCCGATCCCTGAACCTGCATTGCCTGCCAGCAGGCGATGACCCCGATCACGAGGGCAAAGAACGGGGCCTTGATAAGACCGACCGCAAGGTGCCAGACATCCGTGTTGTCTTTCAGTCGGGTCACGAACATGCCCGGGCTGACACCAAGGTCGATCCAGCTCATGATTGCGCCGCCGATCAGGCCGGATATATCCGCGATGAAGCCAAGGATCGGCAGGACGATCAGCAACGCGAGCGTTCTGGGAACGACCAGAACCTCGATCGGGTCCAGTCCGATGGTTCGCATGGCGTCAATCTCTTCCTGCACCTTCATCGAGCCGATGGAGGCGGTGAAGGCCGATCCGGATCGACCGGCAACGATGATTGCGGTCAGAAGGATGCCCAGCTCGCGCAGGATCGATATCGAGATCAGTTCGACCACAAAGACCTCGGCCCCGAATTGTTTGAGCTGGGTAGATCCCTGAAAAGCCAGAACCACCCCGATCAGGAACCCCATAAGGGCAATGATCGGAACAGCCTTGAGACCGGTTTCTTCCATCTGCGTTACCAACGGCGCGGCACGCAACCGCCATGGCATCACCATTGAACGGGCCAGCCGATGCAGGGTCAGTCCCAGAAAGTTCAGGATCGACAGCGTGTCCTGCCACGCTGCGACCGTGCCTTTGCCGATATGTTCCACCCATGGCAAAAACCCGCGTGGTGGTTCCTGCGCTGCTGCTTCATCGGACAGACTTTTCGCCACGGTCGTGATCAGGGCGTTCTGCGCCTGCGACGCGCCAATGATCGAAACCGGCGTGTTCGCCTTTTCCAACCGTTTTTGAAGGTCCGCGATCAGCCACGCACCGCCGGTGTCGATGGCCTCGACCCCTGACAGGTCAAACGCGACCACATCAGCATCGGAACGGAGTTGAGCCAACTGCGTTTCCGCCTGGCCCAGAAACTGCGTCAACAACCGCCCCTTGAACCGGATCAAGAGGCGACCGTCGGAAAATTCCTGTGTCAGTGATGGGCCGCTCATGCCCGGACTATGACGCGTTGCCGGTTTCGGCGGCAACCGATTTGTTGGATCCGGCACTATTTTGCCGGAACAGATGTTGTTGAATTACAATCGAAAATCAAACTGACCAGGATTAACGAAAAGGGCGCTTTCCTGAACGGAGAGCGCCCGAGGCCGATTACTCTTCGTGGATTTTCTTCCACGCGCCATTCTCGACCACATTGACGTAGACCGAGTCAGCACCCTGATGATCGTCTGGCCCATAGGTCATGTGGTTGCCCACCAGATCATCCTGGTAGTTCAGGGTTTCCATTGCGGCGATGAAACTTTCCTGTGTCAGGTCCGGGCCAGCGGCCTCAAGCGCCCTGACCATCATTTCCGCCGCCGCATATCCGAGCATGGCAAAACCAACCGCGTCTTCGCCGGTGGCGGCCTTGTATTCCTCGATAAACGCCTTGGGGGCCGGTTCGTCCGCCCGTGCCCAAAGATCCTGCCAGGAAGCAGCGGCAAAAAAGCCGTCGGTGACACCACCGGGGACTTGTGCCACGACGGTCAGGAAGCTGGCAGAGGTGCCCATGAACTTCATGTCGTTCAGGCCCATCTTTTTTGCGGTGCCAACAACCGTGATGGCCTGGCGAACGCCCAGGGCGATGGTGACGATGTCGCAGCCGGCTTCGTTCAGTTTGCTGAGCGAGCCGACGAAATCGGTTTCGTCGGGTTTGTGGGTTGTCTCGGCTGCAAACGCGATGCCGGCCTCTTCCGCGCCCGCCTTGGAGCCTTCGAGGATTTCCTTTCCGAAGTCCGTCGGCAAATACATGGTGCACACTTTTTCTGCACCGAACTCGCCAGTCAGGTATTTGACGCCCACCCGGCTTTGGTCGTAATAGCTTGAAAACGAAGTAAATTTATTGTGCATCGGGTCCTGCAGCATCTGGCGCGCGGCAGACAGCGGCGCGACATTCGGAATGCCCTTGGGATCCAGCAGCTTGAAGCCGGCAAGGTTCATGGGGGTGCCAAGGCTTTGCAGCATTGCGAACACCTTGTCGCGATTGAGCAGCTTGTTGTAGCCCTGCATCGCGCGAGGCATCTGATATCCATTGTCTTCAACGACATAGCGGATCTTGCGGCCGTGAACGCCGCCTTCTGCGTTCACCCGGTCAAAGACCACGTTGGCGCCTTTTACTGCCGGAACGCCGACGGCGGCGAAAATGCCGGAGAGGTCGTTGACCGAACCAATGACGATTTCATCGTCGGTGACGCCCTGGGTTTCGGCGCTGGTCAATGTAGCCGTTGCCGTCAGGGCCGCGGCGGCGGCGAGCCTCAGAATTGTCTTTCTCATTTCTCTCCTCCCTTTTGGGTAATCCCATGTTTTATCAATACATATCTTCGATCAGATGTGCGTGTTTCATTTCAACGAAGCTCCGTTTCAGTTTCATCGTTGCGGTCAGTTCCTCGTCCTCGGCGGTGAGAAGGACATCGATCAGGCGGAAATCCTTGATCTGTTCGACGCGCGCAAACTCTTGATTTACTGCCTCAATTTCGGCTCCGATCAGGCTGCGAACCTCGGGTGCGGCACAAAGCGAGGCGAAGTTCGAAAACGGTATCTTGTGGTCCTGAGCGTATTTCTCGACGTTCTCCTGATCAATCATTATCAATGCCGTCAGATACTTGCGCCGGTCGCCGATGATCACTGCATCGGAAATATAGTGGCTGAATTTCAGGCGGCTTTCGATCTCGGCCGGCGTGATGTTCTTGCCGCCGGCGGTGATGATGATGTCTTTCAGGCGGCCGGTGATGGTGACAAAACCGTCGTCGTCCATACGCCCGATATCGCCCGTGCGAAGCCATCCGTCGGCGGTGAAGGTTTCGGCGGTTTTTTCATTGTTGCGCCAGTAACCCTGAAAAGTGTTCAAACCGTACACCTGTATTTCGCCGTCCTGTGCAATTCGTACATCGATTCCGGGTACGGCTTTCCCAATTGTACCGATCCGATTCTTGCCCGGCGTGTTGATCGTGGCGATGCCCGAGGTCTCGGTCATGCCGTACCCTTCGACCAGAGGAACCCCGATCGCCCAATACCATTTCAGCAACTCGGGCGAGATCGGGGCGGCGCCCGTTCCGCCGCGCCTTAACCTGTCCATGCCCAGCATCCGGCGCAGGTTGCGTAAAACCAGCCGGTCCCAGACCCAGAACCGGGCGGCCACGGAAGCGGGGACAGGCTCGTTCCGGAGGAGATAGCGCGCGCGCCTTTGTCCTGCTTGCAACGCCATGGCGAATGCGGCTTGGCCGATGGGCGTGGCCTCCTGCGCCATGATCAGGACCTGCGAGTAGATTTTTTCCCATACGCGCGGGACGGCGGTGAAGGTGTTGGGGGAGACCTCCTGCAGGTTGGCAAAAACCGTCTCGGGGCTTTCCGCGAAATTTACCGTGGATTTGGAGGCGAGCGGGAAATAGATCGAAACGTCGCGTTCCAGAATATGACAGAGCGGCAGGAAACATAGCTGTTCGTCGGTCTCGAACGAGGGCAGGCCGTGCGCACCCGCTTCGATGGCGGACAAAATGTTCTCGTTGCTGAGCATTGCGCCTTTGGGCAGTCCGGTGGTGCCGGAGGTGTAGATGAGCAAAGCGATGTCTTCGGGTTGCGCCAGGGCAATCTGGGCCTCGAACACACCGGGTTGATCCTGTTCGGCCTGACGACCTATTTCATACAAGTGGTCAATCATCATGCAGCGGGGGTGGTCGAGATCGTGCAGCCCCTCGTCTTCGAGAATGATCACCTTTGAAAGGCCCGGAACTTCGTCTTCGATCTGCAGGAACTTGTCCAGTTGCTCTTCGTCTTCGACGATCAGAAAGCGGCTGTCGCTGTCGGTGACCAGATAGGACAGCTGGCTGGCGGAATCGGTGGTGTAGACGCCCGATGCGATGCCGCCGACGCATTGGATCCCCATGTCGAACCAGGCCCATTCCTTGCGGTCTTCGGACAGGATCGAGACGACGTCGCCGCGTTGCAGGCCGAGCTTGCGCAGGGCCAGGCCGATCCATTTGGCGTGTTGCCAGTAATCCGCCCAAGAGTAGGATTTCCATATGCCGAAATCCTTTTCGCGATGCGCGGTCCGCTTGCCCAGTTCGGCACAACGTTTCTGGAACAATCCGGCGATGGTTGTGGTGCCGTCGACCAGAACCGGGCGCTGGCCCGGCGTGGCGTTGAAGCTGACACTGTTGATGAGGGTTTGCGCGGGCAGGCGGCTGGCGTCCATCTTGCTCACCTCCACGTCTTTTTGCGTTTCCAGCGGCGGTTTTCGCGCGCGCCTTCTTCCTGAACGCCCAGATAAAAGTTCTGGATGTCTTCGGATTTCATCAACTCGCTGGCGGGCCCATCCATGACGATCCGCCCGACCTCCATGACGTAACCGTCATGAGCCAGTTCAAGCGCGGCGCTGGCATTCTGCTCGACCAGCATCATCGTCATGTTCTGTTCCGTATTCAGGCGTTTGAGGATGGCGAAAATTTCCTGCACCAGAATGGGGGACAGGCCCAATGAGGGTTCGTCCAGCAGCATGATCTTGGGGTTTGCCATCAGGCCCCGGCCGATGGCCAGCATCTGTTGCTGTCCGCCCGACAGCGTTCCGGCCTCTTGATCGCGGCGGTCCCCGAGGATCGGGAAATAGGAAAAGACCATATCCCTGTCCCGTTCGATTTGTGTTTTGTTTTTAATGGTATAGGCCCCGAGACTCAGGTTTTCGTCGACGGTGAGCAGGGGAAAGACCTCACGCCCTTCGGGAACGTGGACGATCCCCCTTTGCACCACCTTGTGCGGCTCGGACCCTTGTATTTCTTCGCCTTCGAAGGTGATCGTGCCTTTTTCCGGATCCATCACGCCCGAGACGGTCTTCATCAGCGTGGTCTTGCCCGCGCCGTTGGCGCCCAGAATCGAAACGATGCGCCCGGCATGCACATCAAGCGACACGCCGCGAATGGCCATGATCGGGCCATAGAAGCTTTCGACATTGCGGATCTTGAGGATGGGTTCGCTCATGATGCTTTCCCAAGGTATGCCTCGATCACGGCGGGGTGGGATTGCACCTGCGAGGGTGTTCCAAGGGCGAGTTTCGCGCCATCGGCCATGGCCAGCACACGGTCGGAGACGCCCGAGACAAGCCCCATGTCATGTTCGACCATCAATACGGTAATGCCCATCTGGCGGCGGATATCGTCGATCCACCAGCGCATGTCGGTGGTTTCCTCGACCGAGAGCCCCGAGGCAGGTTCATCGAGCAGCAGCAGGCGCGGTTCCGTCGCCAGCGCGCGGGCGACCTCGACCACTTTGCGCACGCCATAGGGCAGGCCGGCGATCATCTTGTCGCGATAGGCCTGCAGGTCGAGGAAATCGATGATCTCTTCGACCTTTTCGCGGTTTTCCAGTTCCTGCCGTTTGGCCGAGGGAGTGAAAAACAGCTCGGTCAGCAGGTTGCTTTTGCGGTGGCGGTGCCGCCCGACCAGAAGGTTTTGCAGCACGGTGGCGTGTTCGAACAGTTCGATGTTCTGAAACGTCCGGGCCACGCCATAGGCCGCAACGCCCGATGGTTTGACCGCCAGCAGGTCGTGGCCGTCAAACCGGACAGATCCCTGAGCTGGATCATAAAAGCGCGATATCAGGTTGAAAACGGTGGATTTTCCGGCGCCGTTGGGGCCAACGATTGCAAACACCTCGCCCTCGTGGACGGAAAAGGTCAGATCGTCCACCGCCGTCAGGCCGCCGAATTTGAGCGTGACGTGTTCCAGTTCCAGCAGGCTCATCTCAGACGCTCCGTTTTCAGGTAGGATTTCTGCCGTCGGAACATGTCCTTGCGGTAAAAGGGGAAGAGTTCGAACCAGGTGCGGATCTTCAGCCAGCGGCCGTAGATGCCCATCGGTTCGAACAGGATGAAGGCGATGAGGATCATGCCGAAAACGCCGAATTCCAGCCCCGGGATGGCAACGGTGTTGCCGCCGATGACGGCGCCGACATATTCCTTGGCGATGGACAGGAACTGTGGCAGGAAGCCGATGACGATGGCGCCGAAGAATGCCCCGTGGATCGAGCCGAGGCCGCCAATGACGATCATCATCAGAAGCTGGATCGAGATCACCACGCTGAAGGTTTCGTTATTGAAGGCGCCGGAATAGAGCCCCATCAACGCTCCGGCCCAACCGGTGACGGCGCAGGAGATGCCGAACGAGACGGTCTTGGTGCGCGAGATATCGACGCCCATCGCCTGTGCCGACACCTCGGAGTCGCGCACGGCGATGAAGCTGCGGCCCAGCGGCGCTCGCAGCAGGTTGATATAGCCCAGCGTCACCAGAACGGTGACGATGAGGGTCAGCCAGTAGAACGGGACGGGCGTGCCCCAGCGATCGACGAGGACGCCAAAGATCTCGACCCCGCCAATGTACTTACCCGCGACGCCGCCGGTGATCGGCTCGCTGAGGACGATGATGTCGTCCATCAGGATCGACAGCGCCAGCGTGAAGATCGCCAGGTAGATGCCATGCAGACGCAGGGCGGGGATGGCGATGATCGCGCCCGCGATGCCGGTGATCAGCCCAGCCAGCGGGAAGGCGATGAGGAACGGCACGCCCGCCTCGATCAGGATGACGTTGGCATAGCAGCCGATGGCGAGAAACGCGGCATGGCCGAGGCTGGCCTGCCCGGTATGGCCGGTCAGGATCATCAGGCCCAGCCCGGCAATGGCCCAGATCAGGACGTTGGTCAACTCGCCCAGATAGAAATCGTCCAGCCACCACGGCGCGAGGGCGACAACGGCCAGCAGGACCAGATAGAGGCCGAGCTGATAGCCGTCTTTCCACGGGCGGATATCCTGCATGTAGTTGGTTTTGAACACGATCCGCATGGGGCTAGACCTTCTTGACGCGCACTTGGCTGAACAGGCCGTGCGGGCGGAAGATCAGGACCGCCAGCAAAAGCGCATAGGGGGCGATCTGGCTGTAGCCGGCGGCGATGTAGCGGCTGGCAAAGGGTTCGATGACGCCCACGATCAGCCCGCCCGCAAGCGCGCCCGGCAGGCTGCCGAAGCCGCCGATCACCGCCGCCGCAAAGGCCTTGATCCCCAAAAGCCCGGTATTGGGATCGACCGAACCCTTGGCGGCAAAGAGGATGCCCGCAACGGCCGCGACCGCACCGGCCAGGGCCCAGATCAGGCCCTGAATCCGTTTGACCGGAATGCCCATGTAATAAGCCGCCAGCTGGTTCTGCGAGGCGCCCTGCATCGCCAGACCCAGCCTGGTGCGGCTGAAAAAGACATAAAGGCCCCAGGTGAGCAGAATGGTGACGATGATGACAGCGACATCCTCCATCCCCAGCACGAGGCCGCCAAAGCGCACCTCCTTGCCCGCCAGCGGGTTTTGCAGGGTCTGTGGTTCATGCCCCCAGATCAGACCGGCGACAAAGCGGATCACAAAGCCCAATGCGATGGTCAGGATCACGACCGAGGTCTGGCTTTCGCCAAACATGCGCCGGATGATCAGGCGGTCGAGCAGATAGCCCAGACCAGCCATGATGCCCAAGGAAACCGGCAGCGCCAGCCAGAAAGGCAGGCCCATATATTCGGTGTTGGTCAGGCCGATGGTCACAAAGGCACCCAGCATCATGAAATCGCCCTGCGCGAAGTTCACCGCCTCGGTCGCCTTGTAGATCAGCACAAAGCCAAGTGCGATCAGGCCGTAGACACAGCCGTTTGCCAGCCCGCTGATCAGCAGCTGCACGTTGTCCAACTTGTCCTCCCCGCGCCGGTGGGCCCGGCGTCCCTTGTCATGACCCGGCGCTCCTCACTTCGCCGGGGTCAAGGCCATATTACGGTGTGATCATCACCTTTCCATCCGTCTTTTTCAGGGCACCCGCCAGGCCTGAAACAACCTTTCGCAATGGCAGATGGGCCGAGACGTCGGTTTTCCAGCGGCCATCGGCAAAACGGGCCTGCACCTCGGCCACAACGCGCATCTGGTCGGCGGGCGGCGTGTCCGTCATCCAGCGGGTCAGCCAGAACCCTTCGATCCGCTTGCCCATGAAGATGAGCTGCCCCATCTGCGTGAGGCTGGGTAAGTCGGCGCTGAGCTTGCCGTAACTGATCCAGCGCGCATTGTTGGGCATCGCGGTAAAGACCTGTTCCGACGCCTGGTCCGAGACGGCATCCAGAAACACGCGCGGTTTCAGATCCTTGCTGAGCGCCGCGAATTTCTGTGCAAACTCCGGATCAGAGGTGACCAGTACCTCGGCCGCGCCCAACTGTTTCAGGGCGTCTGCCGCTTCGGCGCGCCGGACGAGAGCGATGGGTTTCAGGCCCAGATCGCGCCCAAGGCTGCACATCAGCTTGCCCAGCTGGCTGGTTGCGGCGGAAAGCACAAATGCCTCGCCTTCGGTGCGGGCGATATCGACCATGGCCATGGCTGTCATGGGGTTCACGATCTGCGCCGCGCCGTCCTCGTCGGAGATATCGGGACGCAAGGGGATGCACATCTGCGCCTGTGTGACCACGGATTCGGCCCAGGCGCCGGCGCCAGCGGCGACAAAGGCCACGCGCTGTCCCTGCAACCCTTCGGCCCCGGTTCCGGTCGCGACCACGTCGCCACACCCTTCGAACCCCGCCGGAGCGCCCTTGACGCGGGGCTGGCCGTATTCGCCCTTGATGAAGTGCAGATCGGACGGGTTGACCGAAGCTGCGCGCAGACGGATCAGGACCTGTCCCGGCCCGGGGGTCGGCACCGGTATCTCGGCCCCGGCCAGCCAGTCGGCGGCATCGGTGATTTCAGGTCCGGTCGCGGTGCCGGAAAAACCGTCATGCGTTTGCAGGATTGCGAACATGGTTTCGGGAAGATCGGTCATATCGGCAATCCTTGGCATCGGTCAGGCAAGCGAAAGGTCTCAACGGAGCAACGTCGGTTAAATCCTTGATTCGATATTGGTTTGGCTGTCTGGAGTGACGCAGGAGGTCGGGGCAGCTAGGGTCACAATCGGGTCCGGTTCTGGAAATGGATGATCCAACCCAAGCATGCGGCGCGGGCGTTCGTCAATTTTGCGCTGTGATGACGTGGCGGAAATCGCGGCCCGGGGGGGGCGTGGCGGACGTGGCCGCCAAACCCTTTTTGGTTATTGCGCCAGCAACTTTTTCAGCTCTTCGAACTTTTCGGCAAAGGTATCGGGCGCGGCCTTGATATCGGCAAGAATCGTCGCCGCTTCGGCTTTGACGGATTCGGTCAGCGGGCTGGCCTGAACTGCGGTCATCATTTTGTCGTAGTCGAACCCGGCCTCGGTCAGGATACCGCTGTCCTGCCAGGACTGGATCAGCGCATTGCCCTGATCGCCCAATGCGGCAATCTGTTCGTTTGCGGCCTGGGCGGCGGTATCGACGGCGGCGCTTGCTTGATCGGCCGCGTCAGAGGCTTTTTGAGAGACGGAGGATGCCGCCTCGTTGGCCTGTTGCGTCGCGTTCTGGACGGCTTCGCTTGCGGCTTCGGTTACGGCTTGTGCGGCTTCGCCGACGGCGTCGCCGGCCTCCTGCGCGGCATTTTCCAGACGCTCGGCAGGTGTGGGTTCGGGTCGTGTGAGAATGTAATAGGCACTGGCGCCTGCGGCGGCCAGTAGCACAGCTATGACAAGAATACGGGACATTCTGTTCTCCTTCAAATTCGCCCCAGACATGGCTTTCATTCTGAGGGCATTAAAGGGGAAGATTCAGGAAAATCCCGTCATTCCGGTGCGTTGAGCCATTCCTTGCTGAGTGTGCGGGAAAACTGGGCGGTAATATGCCATACGCGTGGCGGCCAAGATAAAAAGGGATCCGACACCATGTGTCGAACCCCTTTTCAAATCTGTTGGCTCCGGCGGTAGGGATCGAACCTACGACCAATTGATTAACAGTCAACTGCTCTACCGCTGAGCTACGCCGGAACGGTGCGCGCCGTATAGCAACACCGGTTTTCGGCGTCCAGAGGGTTCGGCACGGGAAACGCACATTTTTAACCACTGTGCCGAAACCGCGAGGCCGAAGACAGGGAATCGATCGGTTGAACTTTGGATTTCCCCAAAAGATCAACAAGATGAGCAAAAACATTGCGTTCGGCCGCGGGCAGAAGTGCCACGGGTGTGTCGGTATAGATGCGCTCTGCCAGTTCGCGGGCAGTGAGCGGGGTAGAGTCGAGTTGTTCCAGTATCGCGCGCTCACGTCCCAGCCTGTGCGAAATCAGCCAGTCGAGGCGACCCGCGGGGTCGATCACCGGGGCTCCATGGCCGGGGTGGAATACCGTCCAATCTTTTTTGCGCAACCGGCGGCAGGACGCCATGAAATCGGTCAGGTCGCCGTCCGGCGGAGACACCAGAGAGCTGGCCCAGCCCATCACGTGATCAGCGGTAAAGCAGTGACCGCGCCACGCCAAGGCTATGTGATTGCCAAGATGTCCGGGTGTGTGGATGACTTCCAGTTCCCAACCGTCACCCTGGACGATCTCGCCGTCCGCGACCTCGACACCCGGGCGAAAGTCTTTGTCGATGCCTTCGCCGCCACCAGCCATGCCGTCGGCGGCAAGTTCCCTCATCACGGCACTGCGCCCGGCCTCTGGCCCACCAAAGGCGAAGACGGTTGCTCCGGTTTGTTCGGCCAAAGGGGCGGCCAGCGGCGAATGATCCAGATGTGTGTGGGTGACGAAAATGTGGCTGATGCGTTGGCCGGGCAGCAATGCGGCTTGAATGGCGGCCAGGTGGGCCTTCTGCAATGGACCCGGATCGATAATTGCAAGATCGGTATGCCCCACCAGGTAGGTGTTGGTGCCGCGATAGGTCATGGGAGAGGGGTTGGGGGCGAGGATGCGGCGCAGGCCCGGTTCAAGTTCGAAGGGTACGCCGACAGGCGGTTGGAAATCGTCGGGCGGTTGCATCTTGACCTCTTCCTCTTGTTCTGGTGGCCCGCTACGCTTAGCGCATGTCCTTCCGCTGGCTCAAACCTTATATGCCGCGTAGTCTCTATGCACGAGCGGCCCTGATCCTGGCGCTGCCGATGGTGGTGGTTCTGCTGGTGGTTGCGGTAGCGTTTCTGCAGCGCCATCTGGAAGACGTTACCATGCAGATGACGCTGACGGTGTCGCGCGAAATCAGTTTGCTGCAGGATCAGATGCAGGGCACCTCGAACCGGCAAGACGCGCTTGCCAAAATGGGGCCGACACTGAATGCGCTTGACATGCAGGCGCGGTTTCTGGAAATGCCGGAGGTTCCCGATGTGGATACGCGGCGCTGGTACGATCTGACCGGAAAGATCGTGCAGGAAAACATACACCGGCTGTTGCCTGATGCGAGAGCTGTGCTTTTGCCCAGCAGCCGTGAAACCGTGCTGATTCTGAACACGCGTCTTGGCGCGTTGCAGTTGACGTTCGACCGTCGCCGCCTGTCGCCCGCAGCACCTCATCAGCTGATCGTGACGATGGTGTTTTTTGCAGTGCTGATGACGTCGATTTCCTTTCTTTACATGCGTAACCAGCTCAAACCCATTGCCAAACTGGCGGACGCGGCGCAGGCGTTCGGGCGGGGTAGAGTGGTGCCCTATTCACCACGAGGCGCGATAGAGGTGCGTACCGCCGGCAGCGCGTTTCTGGACATGCGCGCCCGGATCGAACGGCAGATCGAACAACGTACCCTGATGCTGTCTGGCGTGAGCCACGATCTGCGCACGCCGCTGACACGTCTGAAACTCGGGCTTGCGATGATGCCCGACGACGAGGCGGCGCCGCTATTGCAGGACGTCGATGAAATGCAGCGTTTGCTGGACACATTTCTTGATTTCACGCGAGGAGCCTCGGAAGGCGCACCCGAAGCGGTCGACATAGCATCGTTGCTGGGCCAGATCGTCGAGGATGCCAGGCGGGCAGGGCGTCAGGTGGAATTGGGCACATGCGAGGGTTCGGAGCCTGTGACATTGCGCCCGACGGCGATTCGACGGGCGGTCGAGAACCTGATCGGCAATGCGGTGCGTTACGGCACGAGGGCCGACGTGAGCTGTGCCGTCACGTCGAAATCCCTGCGCATTCGGGTCGAGGACGATGGGCCGGGCATCCCGGTCGAACAGCGCGGCGAGGCGATCAAACCATTCGCGCGGCTTGATCCCGCGCGCAATCAGAATCAGGGCGGCGGTGTCGGGCTGGGCCTGGCCATTGTCGCCGATGTGGCCCGTGCCCATGGGGGGGTGTTGCGGTTGGGCGAAAGCGAAAAGCTGGGCGGTTTGCGCGCGGATATCGTTATCGCTCGGTAAAAGCCGGAGCGCTTTGGCAGATCGGATGGTATAAGGGGAATGCGCCCGGTGCGAATGAACCCAATTTACCGAGACGCCAGCCAAGGAGGGATAGAATGCCGCAATTCAATGACATGTTCGAGTTGTCGGTCGAGGATGTGGATCTGATCGAAATGGCCTTGCGGACCGCCTCGGCGTCTATTTCACACCGACCGGCGGAAGAGGATGACGCAAACCGAGCCAAACGCGCAGAAACCGTGCGCCGAATCCATGACCTGCTAGGCCGATTGCACGATCAGAAGATTTTCTATCGTCCAAAGGACGGTGTCTATGTCGGCGGCTAAAAACGCAGTTTTCGTAAGTGAAAAGGGCGGATTGGTAGGCCCGGAGGGACTCGAACCCCCAACCAAAGCGTTATGAGCGCTCTGCTCTAACCAATTGAGCTACAGGCCCGCCTGAGCGCATTGCGTATCACGCGTGTCGCCCGCGTCAAGCCTGACCGTTGCATGCAGGCGCACAATCGACTAACCCGCGCTCAAAGCATTCATGAGGGTTCAGCCATGACAACGGGCAAAAGCGGCATGACCTATGCCGATGCGGGCGTGGATATCGATGCGGGCAACGCACTGGTCGACCGCATCAAACCTGCGGCAAAGCGAACCGACCGGCCTGGCGTGGCAAGCGGGCTGGGCGGTTTTGGCGCGTTGTTCGACCTCAAGGCGGCTGGATACAGCGACCCGATTCTGGTGGGGGCAACCGATGGTGTCGGCACCAAGCTGCGGATTGCCATTGATACCGGGGTGGTTGACGGGGTCGGCATCGATCTGGTGGCGATGTGCGTGAACGACCTGATCTGTCAGGGCGCGGAACCTTTGTTTTTCCTTGATTATTTCGCAACAGGAAAGCTGGAGACGGAAACGGCCGCGCGGATCATCGAAGGCATTGCCGAAGGCTGCGTGCGCTCGGGCTGTGCACTGATCGGTGGTGAGACGGCAGAAATGCCCGGGATGTATCCGGCGGGGGATTTCGACCTGGCAGGTTTTGCTGTCGGCGCGATGGAGCGCGGAACGGCGCTGCCTGCGGGCGTGCAGGAGGGTGACGTGCTGCTTGGGCTGGCCTCGGACGGGGTCCATTCCAATGGTTATTCATTGGTTCGCCGGTTGGTGGAACATTCCGGACTTAACTGGGAATCGGAGTGTCCATTTGCCGAAGGCGCGATGGGAAAGGTGCTGCTGACGCCGACTCGGCTTTACGTGAAATCTGCTCTGGCGGCGATCCGGGAGGGGGGCGTGCATGCGCTGGCCCATATCACCGGCGGTGGGCTTACCGAGAACCTGCCGCGGGTCCTGCCGGAAGGCGCTGGAGCGACCATTGACCTTGATGCGTGGGATCTGCCACCCGTGTTCCGGTGGATGGCCGAAACCGGTGGTATAGCCGAGGCCGAGATGCTCAAGACCTTCAATTGCGGTGTAGGCATGATTGTTGTCTGTGCGCCGGACAAAGCCGATGATCTGGCCGCGCTGCTGCGGGCCGAAGGGGAAACCGTATCGCGCATCGGCAGCGTAACCGGAACACCCGGTGTGACTTACACAGGCGCGCTGTTGTGAGTCATAAGCGCGTTGCCATCCTGATATCCGGGGGGGGGTCGAACATGGTGTCGCTGGTCGACAGCATGTCCGGTGACCACCCGGCGCGACCGTGCCTTGTGATGTCGAACGACGCGCAGGCCGGCGGATTGCAGAAGGCGGCGGATCGCGGTGTGCCGACCGCAGTTGTCGATCATAGGCCTTTTGGCGGGGATCGCGCGGCGTTTGAGGCCGAACTGGTGAAACCGTTGCTGGAGGCCGCAGTCGACATTGTCTGTCTCGCCGGGTTCATGCGCGTGCTCACAGGCGGGTTCGTGTCACAGTTTCAGGGACGGATGCTGAATATCCATCCCTCGCTTCTCCCCAAGTACAAGGGGCTCAACACCCATGCGCGCGCCATCGCGGCGGGTGACGCCGAACACGGCTGCACCGTGCACGAGGTGACCGCAGCGCTGGATGACGGCCCCATTCTGGGGCAGGCGCGAATTCAGATCGAACCCGGCGATACGCCCGAATCCCTCGCGGCGCGGGTGCTGGAGTGGGAACATAAACTTTATCCGGCGGTTTTGCGGCGGTTCTCTTCTGGCAACACAACGCCGGTTCTGTTGCCGTGATCCCTTGTCGGCGTTTACAGCCGCGCCAGCTTTGTCCTATGGTTCAGGAATTGCTCGGGGATGTGTGGGGTCTTTGAGTTTTGGAATGAATAAAAAGTGCAAGAAACAAAACCGCTTATGAAAACCCTTACCACCACGCCCGAGCTTGCGGAATTCTGCAAGGCCGCCGCCGCGCACCCTTATGTCACCGTCGATACCGAGTTTCTTCGCGAGCGGACCTATTACTCGAAACTGTGTCTCGTTCAATTGGCCCTTCCCGCCGAGGGGGAGGACAGCGCCGTGCTGGTCGATCCGTTGGCGGAAGGGATGTCGCTGGAACCGTTGCTGGAACTGTTTCGCAACGAAAATGTGGTCAAAGTGTTTCATGCGGCGCGGCAGGATCTGGAAATATTCTGGGTCGAATCCGGTGTATTCCCCGAACCGTTGTTCGATACCCAGGTGGCCGCGATGGTATGCGGATTTGGCGAGCAGGTAGGCTATGAAACCCTTGTGCGCAAGATCTGCAAGCAGGGGGTGGACAAGACCTCGCGGTTTACCGACTGGTCGCGCCGCCCACTGACCGACGCGCAAAAGACCTATGCGCTGGCGGACGTGACGCATTTGCGCAAGATCTATGAGTTCCTGGCGGCGGAACTGAAGAAAACCAGACGGGACCACTGGGTTGCGGAAGAATTGCAGATCCTGACCGATCCGGCCACGTATGACATTCGCCCCGAAGAGGCGTGGCGTCGCATCAAGACACGCACGAATTCGGCCAAGTTCCTTGCAATGGTCCGGGAACTGGCCAAATTCCGCGAAGCTTATGCGCAGGAAAACAATGTTCCGCGCAACCGGGTCTTCAAGGACGACGCTTTGATCGAACTGGCCTCGACCAAGCCCAGGACCCCGGCCGATCTGGGGGGGTCACGCCTGCTGCTGCGCGAGGCGCGAAAAGGGGCCATTGCCGATGGCATTCTGGCGGCGGTGGCGCAGGGTATTGAATGTCCCCCGGACAAACTGCCAAAGATCGACAAGAGCCGGGACAAGATTCAGGTCAACCCCGCCTTGGCCGATCTGCTGCGAGTGCTTCTGAAATCGAAAACTGAAAGCGCAGGTGTTGCTGCAAAACTGATCGCCAACAGCGCCGAGCTTGATTTGATTGCGGCCGGAGAACGCGATGTACCATCGCTGTCGGGGTGGCGGTATGAAGTGTTCGGAGAAGACGCCCTGCGGCTTTGCGACGGTCAGATTGCGCTGGCAGCCAAAGGGCAGACCGTTCGGGTCGTTCCGCTGGGCTGACCGGCGTCAGCGCCTGCGGGTTTCGCGAGCGTTTTGCGCAGCCGAGACGCGGATGAGCCGAATACCCTCAAGATCCTGTTTGCTCAGATTGACCGCCTCGGTGATTGTGCGAGTGCGTTCTGTCCCTTGCGCGGTGGCATAATCGGGATAGACAACGCGGAATGTGAAGGCGAGAACGCCGTTCTTTTGATCTTCTTCGGATGAATTCAGCCGCAATTGTGCGTCATAGGCACCCTGTCGGGCAGCAACGCCTGTTGCAACCAGTATCGCGCCGGTCGATGTGGGATCCACCCGGAGCTCGGTAACCGTGGCAATAGGAACGCTGATGTCCACGGCTTCAGGCCCATCAAACAGACCTTTGCCGCCTCTTTGCGGGATCAGTGCGTTGGTTTCATCAACCTGTGTTGGTTCGCTTGGCGTGCTTTTGCCGAACCAGTTGGACGGATTTGCGCGAGAGTCGCGCCAACTACCGCAGGCAGACAGCGTCAAAGCGGCAACCATAAGGAGAACTGGCAAAGATTTGTTCATGACAACCAACACGTTGAAGGAGCAACCTGAAAACGGGTTAGCCTAAATGAACCGGCTTGAAAAGACGTGGCGGGGCTGGACACGGCCCTGGCGCGGGCTTAGGTCACAGTTTGACGAAGATTTGAGAGGATCGCCGCATGGCCAGCCCCGCCTTTGAGGAAATTGTCGAAGACTTCGAGTTCCTGGAGGACTGGGAAGACCGCTATCGTCATGTGATCGAGCAGGGCAAGGCGATGGAGCCCCTTGACGAGGCGCTCAAGGTACCCGCGACCAAGGTGCATGGCTGCGCCAGTCAGGTTTGGTTGCATCCGACCATCGAAAACGGAGTTTTCAGTTTTGATGGTGACAGTGATGCCCTGATCGTGCGCGGCTTGATCGCGGTTTTGCGCTCGCTTTACAATGGCTTGCCAGTGGGTGAGGTTCCCAAGGTCGACGCACGGGCGGAACTGGAGCGGTTGGGTCTGAACGAGCATCTGTCGGCCCAGCGGTCAAATGGTCTGCGCTCGATGATCGAACGTATCCGCGATGTCGCATCAGAGAACGTGTGAGCGGTGCCTTTATTCTGAAACCTGCTCAGACCAATCGGTAAGCGTGGTTTCCAGATCGCCATAACCGGTGAAGCGATATTCGAATTCCAGCCCCATCCGCGCGGCGCAGGCCTTTGCCTTTTCGACCAATGCCGGATCGTTCGTCTGCGCCTGATAGACCAGTTTGGTGTAATTGCCAAAATACATGTCCCTGAGCTGTGGATGGCGATCAAGCCCCAAAGGTTTCCATACGAACGCATCAAACTGACGGGTCAGGAAATCGGTGAGGTAAAACGCCGTCGTGTCACTTTCGTCGCGCGCCGAAAAAGCGTCATTGCCTTCGAAAAAGGAATAGCAGTGTGGTCCGGCAACCATTTCGACTCCCAGATCGTCACAGGCCCGCTGCAACAAGCCTCCGGTCCCGCAATCGGCGTAGACCACAAAGATCTTCTCGTATTTGGCTCTATGCTTGGCGACCGCTTGTTGTACCGCCTCGGTGATTTTTTCCGGTGTGACGTGAAGGATAGCTGGCAGGCAGGTGAGATCCATGTGATCCCATCCATTGCGGTCGCGGATGTCCAGGATTTCCCGCGCCAGCGCGCCACATGCGACCAGCAGGATACGCCCCGAGCTGGTCTTTGCGTCGAACCCGGTGGTCGTAAGATGGCGATCCTGGGGCGGTTGATGTGCGGTCAATCGAGATCTCCTTGTGCGTTGCACTCAGAGTTATCTTCATTGACCGCCGGGGCAAGTCCTGTTCCGACACTGGAAATCAGGCAACCGACACCTGAGTTTCAAACGTAGACAAAGTGGGGCGGGCACTGGGGCCATATGAGGCCAGTCCGTTTGCTTCCATTTCAGGAAAGAGAGACAGGATTTCCTGTTGCGTCGCCTTTTCCATGCTGTTCCAAGCCAATTCGCCGGGATGAAAGCTTTCGCTTATGCACCCATCGGCCCAGATCAACTCGTGACGATCGAAAAGCAGGTGGAAATAGGTGATGTTACCCCCGGGCTGCAACACGATATTCTTGCCGTCGATCAGCGACTTGGCAGGTGCCAGCGCTTCGCGCTGGCCCGTATGAAGTTCGACTTTCCAGTTGCGCACCAGCATGCGGTGTTGTTGCGAGACCAAAAGATCCCGGGTGTTGCCAATGGCGCCTGCGCGGAACAGCACCGGAGCATATGCGCCGGTTGCCTCTACCGTACGGCTGCCGATCCAGCGCAACTCCTGCGGGCCGCTATCCAGTGTACAGATTTGGTCGTCGGGGGTCTGAGGGTTTCGACGCGCTTCCAGCCTTTGGCGGTCTTGATACGTGTACCTTTGGCGAAACAGGTGACTATGTTCCATGCTTGCCGATCAGCGTTGGTGCCGGCAATGCCTGTGTTTCGTGCAACGCTGTCCAGAGAAATCGATTGTATAGCGCCGGCTTCGAGAGCATCCTGATCGGTATTGGGCGAGAATTCGGGTACGAGATAGGTATTTCCATCAACGTCTTGCGAAATCACAGCGGATATCGTGGCAGTTGAGCCATCGACATAAGTCAGCGTGGCATTGTAAATTGCCACGCCGTCAAAGGTTTGCGCTGGACCATTGTCGATGGAGAATTGCTCGAACGGTGGGTTGTTCATGTCATAGAACGTGCCGACATCCCCGACAGGACTCCAGGTAACAGCGTTTGTATACAATGGCTCGGTTTCGCTTCCGACCGTGAGACCAACAAGAGCCTCTGCATTTTCTGCGTTGTTGTTGCTTTCGACAGTGTCGATCTCGGAAATGTACCCAGAAAAATAGCGTTGAATGTAGTTGGCATGTGAACCCCTGGAACTTTTAACTATCGCTAAATAACAAGGGGTTAAGATGGGGTAAATTAGGTGGTCGGGGATTGTGGTGCGGTTCACGCACTTGTCATAGGAAAAGGCCGCTCCGTGATCGGGCGGCCTTTTCATAGAGTGGGTGGGGTGTTTCAGCCAGCCATCTGGTTGTGCTTGCGCGAGACGAAATCCTTGGCGGTTTCAACCGCAACTGCCGCGTCACGGCAATAGGCGTCAGCGCCGATGGCCTTGCCAAATTCCTCGTTCAGCGGGGCACCGCCGACCAGAACGATGTATTCGTCACGCAGGCCTTGTTCGACCAGGGTGTCGATCACGACCTTCATATACGGCATGGTGGTGGTCAGCAGAGCGGACATGCCCAGAATGTCGGGCTTTTCGTTCTCAAGCGCTTCCAGATAGTTCTCGACCGGGTTGTTGATGCCCAGATCGACAACTTCAAAGCCCGCGCCCTCCATCATCATCGACACGAGGTTCTTGCCGATGTCGTGGATGTCGCCCTTGACGGTGCCGATGACCATCTTGCCGACGCGCGGTGCGCCGGTTTCGGCCAAAAGCGGCTTGAGGATGGCCATGCCACCTTTCATCGCGTTGGCGGCCAGCAGAACTTCGGGAACGAACAGGATGCCGTCACGGAAGTCGGCGCCGACGATGGTCATGCCACCGACCAAAGCCTTCGTGAGGATGTTATACGGTGTCCAACCCCGTTCAAGCAGGATGTTTACGCCTTCTTCGATCTCTTCCTTGAGGCCGTCATAAAGGTCGTCAAACATCTGTTCGACGAGTTCCTCGTCGTTCAATTCCGACAGGACGATGTCTTCTTCATCCGACATAAGCCGTTTCCCTGAGCTAAAGGGGCAAAGCCCCCGAGTGGCAATTTGGTCCGTTTTGCCAGTTTGCCATAATTTCACTGTGTCGATTGCGACATGGGCCGCTACGCAACCGACGTATAGGAAATATTTTGCCTCAGATCGATTGAATGTTCTTCAGAAAGAAGCTGAGGCCGCCTCATATCCATCTCGTGCAGCTTCAACTCGCACAAGGTTGGGTTTTGCTTAAATGGCTGACCGAGAATATTGCAGATGTTCACGTATTGTTCTAAATGGATTGTGGTTCATGTGGGAGATTGCAATGCCGCTGCACGTACATGCGCCCGGCAGGGGCGTGACGTCGAACAAAACGGGACAGTTCGAAAAGCACAGTACCGTGTCCGTGGACGACGGTTGGGATCTGGAAGAAGACGTGCCAACACTGCGCACGGTGGTGAGCGACGAGATCGCCCGAAGCCTGATCACGTTCAACCGGTCCCCGGACTTGCCGTTCGATCGTTCGATCAACCCGTACCGCGGGTGCGAACACGGATGTCCCTATTGTTTTGCGCGCCCAACGCACGCTTATCTGGGGCTGTCACCAGGGCTGGATTTTGAAACGCGGCTTGTCGCGCGACCGAATGCGGCTGAAATCCTGCGTCGGGAATTGAGTGCGCGGTCCTACAAGGTTGGCGCGATTGCCTTGGGCACAAATACAGACCCGTACCAGCCGGTAGAAAAAAATCGCTTTATCACAAGAGCTTGCCTGGAGGTTCTGGAGGAATTTCGGCATCCGGTGGCGATCGTGACCAAAGGGGCATTGATCGAGCGCGATCTGGATGTTCTGTCTCGTTTGGCAAAGCAGGGGTTGGTGCGCGTGGGGATATCCGTCACGACGCTGGACCCGGTTCTGTCGCGCAGGATGGAGCCGCGCACACCCGCGCCCAGGCGCCGATTGCAGATGATCGAACGGTTGACCGGAGCAGGCGTGCCCGTGCGCCTGATGACTTCGCCGATAATTCCCGGCCTGACGGATCACGAACTGGAGGACATGCTGCAGGCCGGGCGGGATGCGGGGGCCGATGCGGCCAGCTGGATCATGTTGCGGCTGCCACGCGAGGTGTCGCAGCTGTGGCAGGAATGGTTGGCGCAGCACTATGAGGGTCGCGCGGACAAGATCATGTCGCGTCTACGCGATATGCATGGCGGCAAGGACTATGATCCACGCTGGGGACATCGCATGCGGGGCGAGGGGCAATATGCCGAAATGATTTCGCAGCGGTTCAAGGCCGCAACGCGCAGAATCGGATTGTTGATCCAAACACCACCACTGAGGTGCGATCTGTTTCGGGTGCCCGCCCAGTCCGGCGATCAGTTGTCGCTGTTCTGAAGACGAAAATGCCCCGCCGATGGCGGGGACATTTTTCCGGCTGTTTCTGTCGGTCAGCGCTTTTCGATGTCGACGTAGTCGCGAAGAGTTTCGCCTAGGTACAACTGACGCGGACGACCGATCTTGTTCTGTGGATCGGCGATCATCTCTTTCCACTGGCTCACCCACCCAACGGTACGCGACAAGGCGAAGATAGGCGTGAACATGGAGGTCGGAAAGCCCATCGCTTCGAGGATGATGCCCGAGTAGAAGTCGACATTCGGGAACAGCTTCTTGTCGATGAAATACGGGTCTTCCAACGCCTGCTTCTCCAGCGCCTTGGCAACCTGAAGTTTGGGGTTGTTCTCAACGCCCAACAGATCCAGCACCTCGTCGGCGGACTGCTTCATCACTTTGGCGCGGGGGTCAAAGTTCTTGTAAACGCGGTGGCCAAAGCCCATCAGACGGAACGGATCGTTCTTGTCCTTGGCGCGGGCGATGTATTCGGGAATGCGGTCAACCGAACCGATCTCTTCCAGCATTTCCAGGCACGCCTGGTTGGCGCCGCCATGAGCAGGCCCCCAGAGACAGGCGATACCGGCTGCGATGCAGGCAAACGGGTTCGCACCCGAAGACGAGGCCAGACGCACGGTCGAGGTCGAGGCGTTCTGTTCGTGATCGGCGTGCAGCGTCAGGATGCGATCCATCGCGCGGCTGAGGATCGGGTTAACCTGAAAGTCCTCGGCCGGAACGGCAAAGCACATGTACAGGAAATTGGACGCATAATCGAGGTCGTTGCGCGGATACATAAACGGCTGGCCGACAGAGTATTTATAGGCCATCGCGGCAATGGTCGGCATCTTGGCGATAAGGCGATGCGTTGCGATTTCACGCTGCCGTTCGTCATTGACATCGGTGGAGTCGTGATAGAACGCGGACATCGCACCGACGACACCCACCATGGTTGCCATCGGATGAGCGTCGCGACGGAACCCACGGAAGAAATAGTGCATCTGCTCGTGGATCATCGTGTGGCGGCTGATCGTGGTCTCGAAATGCTCGAGTTCCTCAGCCTGCGGTAGATACCCGTAAAGCAGCAAGAAGCAGACTTCAAGGAAATGCGATTTCTCGGCCAGCTGGTCGATCGGATAGCCCCGGTGCAGCAGTTCGCCCTTTTCACCGTCGATATAGGTGATGGTGCTGTCGCAACTTGCTGTCGAAGTAAAGCCGGGATCATAGGTGAACACATCCGCCATGCTGTAAAGCTTGCGAATATCAATCACGTCCGGGCCAGCAGTCGGAGAAAAGACCGGCAGCTCAAAGCTTTTACCATGTACAGTCAGAGTGGCTGTTTTTTGGCTTTCAGTCATGGGTGTCCCTTCCTCAATCATACGCGGCGCGGACCGATGTCCGTACCTGCGGGCAACGGCTGCGCATGGCTGCGCAGTCCTGGTCTTTGCGGAGCAGCGTTGCCCGACCGAAGGTGCGGGACCTAGTTCACTGCATCGGAAAGCCGTGCCAGGGTTTCTTCTCGCCCCAACACAAGCATCATGTCAAATACCGAAGGCGTTACTGCCCGACCTGCCAGCACCGCCCGCAAGGGACCGGCCAACTTGCCGAACTTGACCCCCTGCATTTCAGCGAATGCGTTGAGGTTATCCTCCAGTCCATCTCGCGTCCAGCTAGCATTTTGCAGATGCGGCGTCAATTCATTCAGTATACCGTCGGATACTGACGCGAGGGCGGCTGCTGCTTTCTCATCTGGCTCAATTGGTCGGGCCGTGAGGATAAAACGAGCTTTTTCAAGAAGTTCCGGAAAGGTTCTGGCCCGATCCTTGAGGCAATACATCGCACGTTCAAGGTCGCTTGATTGCGTTGCTGTAAGCGCGGAAAGATTTGCTGCGGCAAGATAGGCTTCGATCTCCTGCCGCAACGCAGCATCACTCGCAATCGCTATGTGCTGACCGCACAGGTTCTCCAGTTTCTTGAGGTCGAAGCGCGCAGGGCTTTTGCCGATACCATCAAGGTCGAACCATTCCTGCGCCTGAACATCGGTAAAAAATTCGTCATCCCCATGGCTCCAGCCCAGGCGCGCCAGATAATTGCGCATGCCCGCGGCCGGATATCCCATCGCCTGATACTCCTGCGCCCCGAGTGCGCCGTGACGCTTGGACAGCTTTTTGCCGTCTGGTCCGTGGATCAGCGGAATATGTGCCCACACGGGCACATCCCAACCCATGGCTTCATAGATCATCATCTGGCGCGCGGCGTTGTTGAGGTGATCATCGCCGCGGATGACGTGTGTGACCCCCATGTCGTGGTCGTCCACCACCACGGCCAGCATGTAAACCGGCGTCCCGTCCGAACGCAGCAGGATCATGTCGTCAAGCTGGTCGTTGCGGATGGTGACGTCACCCTGAACCTTGTCGCGGATAACCGTGACACCATCTTGCGGCGCCTTGATCCGGATCGCGAAAGGCGTATCGGGATGTGTCGAGGGGTCGGCGTCGCGCCACGGGCTGAGATATAGCGTGGATTTTCCTTCGGCCCGCGCCTGTTCGCGAAAGGCCGCAATTTCGTCCTGTGTTGCAAAGCATTTGTAGGCTTTGCCCTGAGCCAGTAGTTCGTGCGCAACTTCGGCATGGCGCGCTGCGCCTTCGAACTGGCTGATCACATCACCATCGTGATCAAGCCCCAGCCAGCTCAGCCCCTGCAGAATCGCATCCGTGGCCTCGGGCGTGGACCGCTCGCGATCGGTGTCTTCAATCCGCAACAGGAATTTGCCGCCCCGACCGCGGGCATAGAGCCAGTTGAACAGCGCGGTGCGTGCGCCTCCGATGTGCAGAAAGCCGGTGGGAGAGGGGGCAAAGCGGGTGACGATCTTTTCTGACATATCTGGCGTTTACCTTTTGGTAACCAATGAGGTTCTAGTTTGCGCTTGTCTAACGAGCCAGGCGGGCAGGAGCAACCATGCGCATACTGGCAAGGGTCGAGGCGGCGATGCTGGCTCAGCGCGGGTTTCTGTTTCCCTGGGTGCCGGTTTTTCTGGCCATCGGGATCGGGGGGTACTTCGCTCTGAGCCGCGAACCCGGTCCGTCCGAATACGTCGGGGCGGGGCTGGTGATGCTTGTTTCGCTTCTTGCTGCATGGTTTGCAACCGCCGCGTGGGCACCAATTGCATGGGCGCTGGCGCTGTCGGCCGGGGGTCTGATCCTTGCCGGGGCGCACGCGCACAACGTGGCAGAGCCGATTCTGCAATGGCGCTACTATGGCCCCATAGAGGGGAGGGTCGTAGGCCTGGATCGGTCTGCTTCGGATGCGCTGCGGGTAACGCTCGATCAGGTGCGCCTCAACGGTGTACCGGAGGGGGAGCGCCCCGCGCGCATCCGAATTTCCCTGCACGGTGGCACCGTGCCGCTGGTACCGGGCCAAAGGATCATGACGACCGGACATCTGTCGCCGCCGCAAGGGCCGGTGGAACCCGGCGGATTTGATTTTCGTCGTCACGCATGGTTTCAGCGCCTCGGGGCCGTAGGGTATACGCGCGTGCCGGTCTTGACTGCTTCGCCGCCCGGAATGGGGCGGGAAGGTGTTCGGATATCAGCGGTGCGGACCGCGATCTCCAATCACATTCGAACCGAGTTGCCGGGGGATCTCGGTGGGTTTGCAGCTGCCGTGACCACCGGAGACCGGAGCGCGATCGGACAGCAAACGCTGGATGCGCTCAGGGCATCCAATCTGGCCCATCTGCTTGCAATTTCCGGGCTTCACATGGGGTTGCTGGCCGGATTTATTTTCTCCGCCACACGTATCGCCCTGTCCCTGATTCCCGCACTGGCGTTGCGCGTGCCGGTCAAAAAGATTGCCGCTGTGCTGGCGCTGGGGGCCGCCACCGCCTATCTGTTGCTTTCAGGCGGCAGCGTCGCGACCGAGCGCGCCTATGTCATGGTGGCAGTCATGTTATGTGCAATCCTCGTGGACCGTCGCGCAATATCGCTAAGGGCGGTGGCGGTTGCGGCCACGATCGTGCTGGTCCTGCAACCTCAGGCTTTGCTCAGCCCCGGTTTCCAGATGTCCTTTGCCGCGACCACCGCACTGGTCGCCGTGTTTGGCGCGCTCCGGAACTCTGAGATCGCGGTGATGCGCGGTCCATTCCGGTCTGTTTTTGCGCTGGTCTTGTCTTCGGCGGTCGCCGGCCTTGCGACGGCGCCGGTCGCGGCGGCGCATTTCAATGCGCTGGCACATTTTGGCCTGTTGGCAAACCTGTTGTCCGTTCCTGTGATGGGAAGCCTTGTCATCCCGGCGGCGGTTCTGGCGGCGTTGCTGGCTCCGTTTGGACTGCAATGGATCGGTTTGGGGCTGATGGGGGTCGGCCTGCGCTGGATACTGGCCGTTGCGGAGTGGATTTCCACGCTTGACGGCGCAAGGGGTTATGTCGTCAGTCCACCGACCTATGTGTTGCCTGCGCTGACTCTGGCCGCGTTATTCCTGATCCTGTGGCAGGGGTGCTTCCGCTGGTTCGGTGCAGTCGGCGTGGTCGCCGCGCTCTCCTTGTGGGGGCAGGGGACGCGGCCCGAAATTCTTGTGGCGGATACCGGCGCCTTGGTCGGCGTGATGACGCCAGAAGGGCGCGCACTCAGCAAGGCGCGCGGAGCGGGATTCATTGCGTCGGTTTGGCTGGAGAACGACGGGGATGGGGCAGACCAGCAACAGGCGGCGCTACGCTGGCCTCAGGATGAGGACATGCTGCGCCGGATTGATCTTGGCGATGTCGAGCTTGTCCACATTACCGGCAAAAAGATGGCCGGTGGCCTCACCACGTGCTCGGAGAAACAGATCGTTGTCTCTCAGGTTCCACTAAACCTTTCGGGCGATTGCCTTTTGTTCGATCCGGCCAAGTTGTCCATGACGGGGAGCCTGGCGATTTCCGGCGGTCAGATCCAACAAAGCCGCGCGCTTTCGGGAGCGCGGCTTTGGTCACCGTAGGCAGGTATCAATACGTTCGGATCAGCCCGACCAGCCGTCCCTGCACCTTGACCTTGTCGGCAGGAAGGACGCGGGTTTCATAGGCGGGGTTCGCGGCCTCCAGCGCGATGGTGGCGCCCCGGCGAAAAAAGCGTTTCAGAGTGGCCTCCTGATCCTCGACCAACGCAACGACGATGTCGCCGTTATCGGCGACCGAGGTTTCGCGGATCACCACGACATCGCCGTCGTTGATCCCGGCTTCAACCATCGAGTCGCCGCGCACCTCCAGCGCGTAGTGCTGTCCCTTGCCGGATAGCATGGAACCCGGAACCGCGACCTGATGCGAGACATGGCTGATCGCCTCGATCGGGACACCGGCGGCGATCCGGCCCATGACAGGCACCTCGAGCGCATGAGCCACGACCGGTTCGACATTTGCGGGACGCGGCCCTTCCGGGCGGTCGCCATCGATTACACGGGGTTTGAACCCGGTCGTTGGTTCGCCGCCCAGGCTTTCGGGCAGTTTGACAATCTCGATGGCGCGGGCGCGGTGCGCGAGGCGGCGGATGAAGCCGCGTTCTTCCAGCGCCGTGATCAAACGATGGATGCCGGACTTGGACCTGAGATCCAGCGCCTCTTTCATCTCGTCGAAACTGGGCGGCACGCCATCCCGTTGCAGGCGCTTGTGGATGAATTCCAGCAAATCCAACTGCTTCTTTGTCAGCATCGCTCATACCTCATCGTTCATGCGTTTGCTTTTGTTCTACGCATGTTCACGTTTTGTGTCAACGGATATGAGCCAGTTCTACAATGGGAGATACAAGACCTGGTCCCCGGCATTACGTGCGGGATCGTCCGGTGGTCGCACCAGCAGGGCATCGGCGCGGGCCAGAACGCTGAGCAGAGAACTGTCCTGATCGTCGCAGGCGCGGATGCCGTTTTCGTCGATCGTGGCGCGCATATAGTGCTCGCGCGGTCCATTCCGGGACAGCGGCGCGGCAAGGCGTGCGCGGCGAAAGGCGGGCACGACATCCGACAGGCCAAGCATGCGCCGCACCATGGGCGCGAGAAACAGATAGCCACAAACCATTGCCGACACCGGGTTGCCCGGCAGGCCGACCATTGGCGTCTGCCCGATGCGCCCGGCCATCAACGGTTTTCCGGGCCGCATTCGGATCTTGTAGAACGCGCGCTCCATGCCCAGTCCGGCGGCTACATCGGCAACCAGATCGTGGTCGCCTACGGATGCGCCGCCGATGGTGACAACCAGATCGGCCCCTTTGGCCAATCCAAACGCGGTCTCCAGCGAGGATATCGTATCGCGGGCAATCGGCAGGATGCGGACATGTGCCCCGACCCCTTCAAGCAGCGCCTTGAGGCCAAACGTGTTCGACGCGATGATCTGATCGGGGCCGGGGATTTCACCCGGCATGACCAACTCATCCCCGGTCGAGATCAGGGCAATCTCGGGCTTTTTCACAACCGGAACTTCCGGGATATTCATGGCCGCCATCAGGGCGACATCCTCGGCCCGCAGAACGCGAGGTGCCTGAATTATTGTTCCTTTTGCGAAATCGATGCCGACGGGGCGGACATTCGACTTGGTACCGGGATCACGTGAAATGGTGATCAGATCTCCACGGCGATCGACATCCTCTTGAATGACGACGAAATCCGCGCCGTTGGGCATCGGGGCGCCGGTAAAGATGCGAACCGCCTGACCCGCGCCCACAGTGGTGCTGAAACGGTGGCCCGCTGCCGCCTCGCCAACCACTTTGAACATCGCGTGCAGTTCGACCTCTGCGGATTTGACGGCATACCCGTCCATCGATGAAGCCGCGAACGGGGGCTGGTCGCGGGTTGCCGAGACATCTTCTGCCAGAACACGCCCGGCAGCATCCGTCAGGCCAACGGGTTCGGTTGGCAATGGCGAAACCAGATCGAACAGCAGAGAGCGGGCTTCGTCTACCGTAATCATTTCGCCTCGTAACGACCGGATTTTCCACCATCTTTCAAAAGAACGCGTATACCGCCGAT
>NZ_JBXWQW010000034.1:0-47193 GCF_059612585.1 Ruegeria sp. YKSF57
GAAGCTGGCTGGTATCTCGCAAACTAGGTCCGCAGGAGGGTGTGGCGCAGGCTCACGTTGGAGATCTGGCAGAAGGCAGCAGTTCGAATGCGATCCGGTGTGCTTTTGCAGGGACACGAACTGAAGCGTGACCAAACCCTTTCGACTGACACGCCGCGCTGAAGCCAGCATGGCGGAGATTGCTCGATGGACCATCGACAAGTTTGGACCGCATCAGGCCGGCCTTTTTGAACAACAGCTAATAGCGCGCTACCGGGTCATTACAGAGGGCAGGGCGGCCAGTCTTTGATTGCGTTCTCGCTGCGACCATCGGTGAGTATTTCGCAATCCACCTGTTGAGAGTGGCGTGGTCCACCTGCACGCCGCGTTCGGCCACAATCTCTTCCAAGTCCCGATACGATACAGTGTACCGTAGGTAGAAATACACAGCGTACAGAACCGCATCCTTGGGGAAATGGCAGCCTACCGATGAGATCGTGTTGACTCCTGTTCGAATAACATTTGACGGGAACAAACGTCAGATCACGCATGTTCGTCAACTGGGCCTCAGAGTTTGCAGCTCATCCACAGGTCCTCTTTTCGAAATCTCTATGGTAACAAACAAAAAGCTACTATTATGTTTGCCATGAATGAACACCCCAAAGATACCGATGACTTAGAAGATCCGTCAGGATCGATCTATGATGTTGATCCGGCGCCGGAGGAGGATCTGTGGTTCCTGCCGCAGGTGCCGGACCCGGGAGCGGCGCCGACCGATCTGCCATGGCCGGTTGCCGCGCGGGAAGGATCGTTGCAGCCCGAGATCTGGCTTCGGGCCGAGCAGGTTTGTTATCGCGACTTGCTGGCGGCAGTCGAGGCCGTGACCCGGTTCGGGGAACGGTTGAAGCAGATGCGCGATGGAGTCGCAGAGCGGTTTGCCCTGCAGTCAGTCTCTGCAATTCTGCGTGGCGAAGGCATCTGGCTGGGGTCGGAAAAGATCGCGCTCTACCGCGCGTTGCGGTTGGCCGGGGAGGATGAGGCGCGTGCGCTGGCCCGGGCCAGCTGGGCGGTGCGGCGGCTGACAGGGCAGGGTGTGTCGGTTCATGAGGATCTGCGCGCCTTCCTGGGGCGGGCGGAGGTCACCGAGGCCCAGGATCCCGACCCGCATGCAGAGCGTCCGGTGGGCGGGGAACTGGATGCGCTTGGCGATGCCTTGCGTGTCCAACGCAACGAATTGGCCGGGTGCCATGCGATGACGCGGGCAGCTTGCGGTCTGGCCTTCTGGCGTCGCGAAGGGATCACCCCCTGGGACGAGATGCTGGAACCGGCGGTGGCGGCAATGATAACCGGGGCAGGGGGGGCAGGGGCACCGTTCCTTCCGGTGTCGAGCGGCCATCGGTTCGATCGCTACGCGTTGAAGGAGGGGGAGGCTTTCGCCGAAGCGCGGCTGCGGGCGTTCTACACGGCAGCCCAAGCTGGGGCGTTGGCCGCGCTGATGGAACTGGATCGGTTGAAGGCCTGGCTGGAGCGTGCGTGGGCGGAAACTGGGGATCTTTCGGGGCGTACGCCGCCGGCGCTGATCGACGCGCTCGCCCGGTTCCCGATCTTGTCGGCAGATATTGTAGCGCAACAAGCCGGATGTTCACCCATGTCCGCGCGACGCAACCTCAACCTGTTCACTGATCGCGGCCTGGCGCGCGAGATCACCGGACAGGGACGGTATCGGTTTTGGGCGGCGGCGATGTGATGGGATTGCCTCGCAACTATTCTCCCGGCGTGGCAAAGGCTCTGTTGATGGCGTGGATGCCCCAATCTGACGGCATCGCAATGTGCCAATGTGATGTTAATGGGATCTGTTTCAAAGTTTTGACCATTGACCTTTGTGGTGCTAACGCCGGGGTAGCGATCGGCATCACCCAGTTGAAGGTTAGCCTGTGATTTCTTTCAAAGGTGCACAGTATCCGAAAGACGTGACACTGTTCGCGGTGTTCTTTTACGTTCGCTATGGTGTCTCTTATCGAGACCTGGAAGAAATCATGGCCGAGCGCGGTGTTCCAGTGGACCACACCACGCTTAACCGATGGGTAACACGGAATTCCGGTGCAATCGCTGAAGAAGCACGTCGCCGCAAAGGACCATGCGACCGTTCCTGGAGAATGGACGAGACTTACATCAAAGTGAAAGGTGCTTGGGTTTACGTCTTTGGGGCCGTCGGCAAAAACGGCAAGTTCCTTGATTTCACGCTCCCACATCGTCGAAACAAGCCTGCAGCCACAAGGTTCTTCGCCCAGATGTTGGAGACAAATGAATTGCCGAGGAAGATTGTGATCGACAAGATCGGTGCCAACACCGCCGGTATCAGGGCCATCAACAAAATGCTAAAAGCTTTGGCTGCCCGATCCCAATTGAGATGGTGAGGCGGAAATACTTGAACAATATCGTGGAACAGGACCCACGTTCTATCATGCGTCGCACTCGACCGATGCTGGGGTTCAAGGCCTTCGCTACAGCGGCGGCAACGCTCGACGGAATCGAAGTGTAGCACATGATCCGCAAGGGCCAACTCACGCCCGGACTCTGTCCTTTCAAACAATTCGCTGAGCTGGCTGCCTAAGTTCGTTGCAATCGCCAAGACAGTTCGGCGTGTTCAAGAACTTTGCAACAAAGCCGTTACCATGTCACCTCACCTTCTGGTTTGGCCGGGAACCAGCTTTCGGGTTCTGGATAGTCCCAGTCTTCGGGGAAGTGGTAGGTCTCAAACGTAGTGCCGGTGGCGTCCTCCGTTTCAAAGAAGGCAAATGCGTTCTTGCCCTTCCATTTGCCGGATTGCACCATTTTGAACCCACGTTTTTCGAATTCGGCCAGACGCTCTTCCCAGGGCGCGTCGTTGCAATCATAGGCCACGTGATGGAAGGCGGCGCCGTTCTTGTCCAGGAAATCCTTGAAGATCGACGGGCCCCAAAGCGGTTCCATCAGTTCCCAAATCATGTTGCCGGATTTGGCAAAGCACACTTTCAGCGCGAATTCGCAGGGTTCGCCCTTGTAGGTCTGGTCGGTCACGTTTTCCGGCGAAAACTCGTATACTGCCCATGGTCCGATACCGAGACGGCACAGCCCTTCCATGGTTTTCACGTGGTCATCTGTGACGATGGCCAGTTCGACCACATTGCCCAGGAAAGTGTTCGACAGGGTTTCGTCGCTGGTGACCTCGGGCAGTTTCGACAGGATGTCTTGGGGAAGATTTGACATTGGCAATTCCATTATTGTGAACCAAGGCATAGCGGCATTTGCCGCAGTTTTGAACGGCCCGGCTGGTCTTGTCACACGATGAAATGTCATGCTGGACGTGAGAGATTTTCATCTACTCCCACGTGTTAGCCGCTTTTGCCGGTACAAGGGCCGGACAATGCGAATTTCCTTCAGTCTGACCTGAGATTTCCTCAGTTTCCGCCGCCGTCAGGATGGTGTGTCTTTAGAGGCAACAAATTGTTGAGCAAGGATTGCGCCATGAAGGATTCCCCCTTTGACACCGGACAGCCCGATGGCACCAACCAAAGCCTTGATCTGGGTTTGCCCAATGGCGGTACGCCCGAGCTAGGCACCACCTATGAGATCCCGGCCCGCTGCGGCCGTGCGGTGCGTGTCCAAAAGGGGCAGGTGCTGACGATCTTCAACCCCGCCGGGTATCAGGTCTGCGATTTCTGGATCTTCAATGCCGATGACATTCGGGAATACAGCTCGATGGAGCATCTGCACACCTCGATCCTGTCGATCTTTCCCAAAGCGGGCGACGGCATCACCTCGAACCTGCGCCGGGTGCTGATGACGATCACAGAGGATACCTCGCCCGGCATCCACGACACGGTGATCGCCAGCTGTGATCATACCCGGTATCAGCAGCTGGGCTGCGGCACGTATCACGACAATTGCACCGACAATCTGCGCCAGTCGATGATTGCCATCGGGCTGCGCGCTCCGGCGATTCCCGCACCATTCAACCTTTGGATGAATGTTCCGGTTCAACCGGACGGCAGCCTCAGCTTTCAGCCGCCGGTCTCCAAGCCGGGTGACTTCATGTCCTTCCGGGCCGATATGGATGTGATCGCGGTGATGTCTGCCTGCCCGCAGGACGTAACGCCGGTGAATGGCGAGGGCACCTCGCCCGCCGGCTTGACCTTTCGGGTCGACGGGTAACTGGAGATGGCCGATACGCTTCTTTGGGGTAGGTGGGTTGTTGTCTCGGCAGATGACGTGCGCGCGGATGCGGCTGTTTTGCTGCGTGGCGGCCGCGTGGCCGAGATCGGCCTGGCCCCCGAGATGCGTGCCCGCTATGCGGGCCTCCCTGAACATGGTGGCGCTGACTGTGCCATCCTGCCAGGACTGATCAACGCGCATCACCATTGTTACGGGGTCGAGCTTGCCAATCAGAAGGTCGGGGACGACTTTCTGGAGCCCTGGATGTTCTGCGGTCCCTCGATGGTGGGGCTGTCGCCTTACGTCTCCTCGGCCCATTCGGCGCTGCGGTTGCTGAAAACCGGGGTGACGGCCGTGGTCGACATGTGCTCGGCCGGGGTGACGCGGGACAGCGGAGAAGTTCGGCTGCTGGAAAAGGCGCAGGCCTACCGCGATGCGGGTCTGCGTGCAGCCATCGCGCCGGGTGAACGCTGGCAGAACCGGATCGTGCATGGCGCCGGGGAAGAGGCCGGGTTTCTGGCCACTCTGCCGCAAAACCTGCGCGACGATCTGGCCTGCAGCGAAGCCGGGCGCAAGCGCCTGAGCCCCGATGCCTATTTCGATCTGATGAATGCGTTGGTGCCGCAGGGCGGCGGGCTGTGCGAATTCTGGTTTGGCCCGACCGGCCCGCAATGGACGCCGGATGCGGTTCTGGCCCGCATGGCACGGGAGGCTGAGCGGCTGGACACCCGTATCCAGACCCACGCCCTTGAGAGTTTTTACGAGGGTTTGGAAAGCCAGCAAGTCCGCGGCAAGCATCTGATGCAGCATTTTGCGGATCAGGGCATTCTGACCGAACGGCTTTCGCTGGCCCATGCGGTCTGGGCGGGGCCGCGGGATATTGAGGATCTGGCCCGCAGCGGCGTTCAGGTCAGCCATAATCCCGGCTCAAACTTGCGGTTGCGCTCGGGAATAGCGCCGATTGCTGAAATGTGCGGCAATGGCGTGAGTGTTGCGCTTGGGATGGATGACACCACGTTTGGTGGGGCGGAGGATATCTTTGCGGAAATGCGTTTGGCGCTGGCCATGAACACGCCGCCGCACCGTTCGGCCAAAGCACTGAACGCGCGCGATGTGCTGGCGCTGGCGACGCAGGGCGGGGCCACGTTGATGGGCCGTGCCCATGAGTTGGGGCAGTTGCAGCCGGGTTATTGCGCCGATGCCGTGGTGCTGGATCTGTCGCGCCCGATGCAGCCCTGGTGCGCGCCGGATGTGGATCCGGTCGAACTGATTGTGGGTCGGGCAACGGCTGCAGATGTGCGTGACGTTTTCGTCAATGGCGCACAGGTGGTCGATCAGGGCGCGGTCACCGGAGTGACCGAAGACCAGCTGCTGGATGACCTGCGGGCCGAATTGGA
Source organism: Ruegeria sp. YKSF57 (assembly GCF_059612585.1). Taxonomy (NCBI): domain Bacteria; kingdom Pseudomonadati; phylum Pseudomonadota; class Alphaproteobacteria; order Rhodobacterales; family Roseobacteraceae; genus Ruegeria; species Ruegeria sp. YKSF57. The sequence continues at coordinate 5,571 of NZ_JBXWQW010000034.1, forward strand.
CCAAAACCCGCCGGATGATACCGCGCTGGCCCTGGCCCGTGACCTGCGCCCCTATCTGCTGGATTGGTACTCCCGTTGGGAGCAGGCCGGGACCGCCCCGGTCGCGAGATATGGCGCGCCCTCAGCCTGGAGTATTGCATCGCCTGTGGGCGAGAAGAAACCTGCACCCTTGGCGGAACTAGGAGAAGCAACATGATCCAGAACCCGATCAAATGGCCCAATGGCGCGCGCTGTGCCTGTGCGATCAGTTTCGATATCGACGCCGACAGCCTGATCCATATCTCGCGTCCCAGGGACGGGCATGACCGGCTTTATCCGATATCCATGGGCCGTTATGGCCCCACAGTGGCGATCCCGCGCATCCTTGAGACCTATCGCAAGTTCGGCCTGAAACAGTCCTTCTTTGTGCCGGGTTGGGTGGTGGAACAATATCCCGACGCGATGGAGAAGATCCTGAAAGACGGCCATGAGATTGGCCATCACGGCTATCTGCACGAAGACCCCACCGCCCATGGCCCAGCGGAACAGCGCGAGTGGTTTGAAAAAACGCTGGAGAGCCACAAACGCGTCATCGGCAACACGCCCAAAGGCTATCGCGCGCCGGTTTATAACGTGAACCAGACGGTGATCGACCTGATGATCGAACACGGGTTCGAATATGAAAGCTCTCTGATGGCCGATGACATCCCCTATCTGATGAATACGGACAAGGGATCGCTGGTAGAGCTGCCGGTGCATTGGGGCACGGATGACTGGCCGCCCTTCGCCCATTATGACGAGATCGGTTACATGATGCCGGTCGCAGGGCCAAGCGCAGGTCTGGAAGGGTTCTGGGAAGAGTTCGAGGCGCAGTACGAGGCCGGAGGCTTCTGGCTGGCCATCTGGCACCCGTTCCTGACCGGCCGTCTGGCGCGCTGGCGTCAAGTCGAGCGTTGGCTCGAGGCTATTCTGGACCGCGGGGATGTCTGGTTCGCACCGATGCATGAAATAGCTGCCCATGTCCGGGCCGAGGCTGCCAGGGATCCGAATGCAGTGCGCGTGGAACAGCTGCCTTATTACACCAGGCCCGTCCTGTTCTGATGTCAGCGCAGGACAATCTTGCCCGCGCGTTGGATCGCGCAGGTCAGCCCCTTGCTGCCAATGTGTTCCTGACCCGAGGGGCGGACGGCGCACGGGATCTGGCACGCCAGCTGGATGCTTTGCCGGAGGCAGGCAAGGGGCTGAATGGTGCCGTTGTCATCCTCAAGGGCAATATTGATATCGAAGGCCTGCCCACCACCGCAGGCACCCGCACCTTTCAGGCCCAACCCTCGCCGGGTTCCGCGCCCTTGGTGCACCGGATCGTTGCAGCAGGTGGTGTTCCGCTGGGGCACGCCAACATGTCGGAATACGCTTATAGCGGATTGGGTCTGAACCCGCATTTCGGGACACCCGCAAACGGCTTGGATTCCAGATTGGTGCCTGGAGGGTCATCCAGCGGATGTGCCTCGGCCATTGCGCTGGGGATCGCGGATCTGGCGGTGGGGTCCGACACGTCGGGATCGACCCGCGTACCTGCGGCGTATCAGGGGATTTATGGCTTTCGTCCGACTATGGGTCGCTATGACAATGTAGGAGTATTGCCGCTCGCACCATCGCTGGACACGACAGGTCCCATGGCGCGGGATATGGCGGGCATTCGCGCTCTGGACGCGGTGATGCGCAAGCTTCCCCCCATTGCCGAGGCAGGACCCACGCACCGGATTCTGATCCCTGACGAGAACAGCTTGGGCCCACTTGCGCCGGAAATCGCTTCGTTGCTGTCCGCTGCGCGAGGCGCCCTGAAAAATGCGGGATATGCGATAGAAACGATCCCCGTACCAGCGTTCCCACAGATACGGGACCTTTTCGCGCGGGAAGGCACTTTGGTCGCAGCCGAGGCCCCGGAGGTGCTGTCCAGGTTCACAGCGCTGGATCACCCGGATCTGGACCCCAATGTGCACCGGCGGATAACACAAGGTCTGCCAGTCGACCCGCGCAAGCTGGTGCGGCTGCAGGCTCTCCGCGTCGGTTTTCAAAGCGCAATGAACGTCCTGCTGGGTGATGCGCTGCTATTGATGCCGACCATTCCGTCGTTGCCGCCCACCCTGACATCGGTTCAGGGCGATGCGGATCGGTTTGCTTCGGAAAACGCCCGCGCGCTCAGCCTGACCATGCTGGGGGCGTATCTGGATCTGCCATCTCTGGCCATGCCGGTTGCGGGGCGCGTGGCAGGACAATCCCTGACGCTTTCCGCCGCAACAGCTCGGGATGACGCGGTGCTGCAAGCCGCCGACGACATCGCCCAGCTCCTCTTGTCCCTGAAACTCGGAGTCTTCGCGTGACCAAACAATACCAGATTGCCCGGGACCGGGTCGAAATAGCTCAGTTGATCAAGCGCCAGTTTCGTGCGCTGTGTTGGGATGAAACGTCCCCGCCTGACTTGCCAGCGCTGAATGCCGCCTATGTCGAGGGTGCCCAGTTGTTTGCCTCGGCCCGCCCGGCCAAGGCCCAGACCGCAGTTGCCTTTGGCGAACGAATGGCGGGCTTGCGCGACGACGGAACCATCCCCGTTTTCGAAGAAAAGGGCGTGGGCCTGCATATCTGGGTCGCGGGCAATGTGGCTGTGGCCATGGCGGGGTGCGAAATGCACGAAAACCGCAGCGAAATCACCGAAGATATCAGCGCCTTTCTGCTGGTCAAAAACCCCGATGGCTGGGCCATCGCATCGCAGGCCTGGGACATCCTGCCTTCGATCGCACAAGCCTTTGCCGCAACCGGCCTAAGCGCGGACCGGTTTGAAATCTGATCCCCCTGACATAAATTGGAGACCCTCGATATGTCGAAAAAACTATTGATCGTGCATTCAAGCGCCCGTGAAAACCGTTCGCTCACCCGTGAGCTGGCACAGATTTTCGAAGACAGTTGGTCCGCGTCCGGTGGTGGCGCAGTGGCCCACCGTGACGTGGGCGTGAACCCGCCCGCCATCATCTCGGAGGCCTGGATCGACGCCTGCTTTACCGCTCCGGCAGAGCGTAGCGACGCCCAGAACGCCGTGCTGGCCGAATCCGATGAACTGGTGGCCGAAATCATCGATGCGGATGTTATCGCGCTCTGCGCACCTATGTATAACTACTCGATGCCCGCGTCGCTCAAGGCCTGGTTCGACCTGATCGCGCGGATCGGGGTGACCTTCAGCTTTGACCTGGCGCGCGGCGATGTGCCGATCGAGCCGATCCTGACCGGCAAGAAGCTGATCGTCCTGTCCTCGCGCGGCGAGTTCGGCTTTGCCGAGGGCGGCGAGCGCGCGCATCTGAACGGGCTGGACCCGGCGATCCGCGCCAGCGCGCATTACCTGGGCGCCGATGCCGCGAACATGGAAACCATCGCCATCGAATATCAGGAATTCGGCGATGCAAGGTTCGACGAGTCCGTCGCCCAGGCCCAGGCCCGGACCAAGGTCGTGGCCGCGCAAGTCGCGGCATAAAGATGCAAGTTTTCCCAATTGTCCAATACTATGCTTGTTGGACAATTGGGAATTATCGACCGCGTTGCACGAATAGTGCCTGGGCCGCATTTGCCCCTTTCCCCGGTTCGCTATGCGACACGTTCATAGGTCGCACGACCCAGGCGGGTCATGCGGTTGAGGGCTTTGACAGCGATCTTGGTTTCGGTTGTCTGGGACTTCGGTTTGCCGAAGCTGCAGGCCGAGCACCACTCGCAAGGCAAGACACATCTCGCGAGTACCGTTGCTGAGCACCGCGCTTGCCTAAGCGTTCGGCAGACCATCCAGACACCATGTCCCCACCAAACCAGACCGTGACATCCCTGCGCTACCGCAGCGCCTCGTTGTACCCGGTACGTTTCGTCACACGGTACTTTGCCTTCGCAAACCTATCCCACCGCGCCGCATTGAAATTGAAAAGTATCCCAGCATCCCGCAGTCAATTCGAAGGACTGGCTACGCATCGGAAACGATTTGTGCAACACGCTCAATGTGAATGGTCCTTACCTTAAGCGTATGAACACAGTTTTGAGGTTGTCAGCTTGGCCCGAACCAACGCTTCGGCAAATGTCACAGCGCAGGCAACGCCGTCGACTATAGGTAGTCCAAATTCCTCGGACAGGTGTGTCATAAGATTTGTCATCCCCGCACACCCCAGAACAATGGCTTCTGCCCTGTCCTCGTCAATTGCGGCGCGGATCTCCGCCCTGATTTTGTCGACTGTTTTGGGATCGTTTTCCTCCAGCTTGAGGACGGGCACATCCGATGCGCGAACACGGACACAGCGGCGGTCCAGTCCATAGCGCAACAGATTGGCCTCCAGACCTGCAAGCGAGCGGGACAAGGTCGTGATGACACTGAATTTCGGGCTGATCATCGACGCAGCGTGATAGGCCGCTTCTCCAACTCCGATCACTGGGGCCGATGTAACGCAGCGCACCGCGTCAACGCCTGTATCGTCGAAACAGGCGACCACAATGGCGTCGACGTCCGGATAACCCGCCACAACGTCCAGCAGGCCCGGCACACAGGTCGTCACATCCAGATATCCCTGGATACTCGGCGGGCCACTTGTCGAATTGGTCGCGATGATTTCGGTGTCGGGATGTGCGGCAGCTCGGGCTCCTGCTTCGATTTTTCGCGTCATCGAGCTTGTGGTGTTAGGATTGACGACAAGAATTTTCACGACACCCTCACACTTCTCCGCCCAGATAGGCAGCCTTGATCCGCGGATCGGTCAAAAGTTCCTTGGAGTTGCCCGAGATAACCACGTTCCCGGTGGTCAGAGCATAGGCGCGATGTGAAATCGACAGCGCCATGCGCGAGTTCTGTTCGACCAATAGGACGGACACACCCTCATCACGGTTGATGGCGACGATGGACCGGGCAATATCCTGCACCAGCTTTGGTGCGATTCCCAATGACGGCTCATCCATCAGTAACAGACGAGGTTTAGCCATCAAAGCGCGTCCAATTACCATCATCTGTTGTTCCCCACCCGACAAGGTACCGGCGGATTGAGAGTAGCGTTCCTTCAATCGCGGAAATCTTTCCAGTACCGAGTCCAGAGTGTTCCGAATTTCGGATTTGTTCGAACGCGTGAACGCCCCCATCAGCAGATTGTCTTTGACCGTCATAAATGGAAAAACACGTCGGCCTTCCGGCACCATCGAGATGCCCCTGGACACAATATCCGCCGGGTTCTTGCCATCAATCGTTTCGCCCTCGAAGGCCACCGAACCGGATTTGATCCGCGCCAGACCGGTTATCGCCCGCAGGATCGAGCTTTTCCCCGCTCCGTTGGCACCGATCAGGGCAACGGTTTCGCCTTGCTCCAAATCGATAGATACGCCTTTGAGCGCATAGACATGATCGTAGTAGAGTTCGACATCCTTGAATTCCAACATCTTGGTCATGGTTCAGATCCCGATCTCATCATCGGCGCTGCCCAGATACGCCTCGATGACCTTTTCGTTATTCTGGATTTCCGCAGGCGTACCTTCGGCGATCATCTCGCCAAAATTCAGAACGACGATCCGGTCGGAGATGTTCATTACCGCGGGCATATCGTGCTCCACCAGCAATACAGTGACCCCCCGATCATCGCGGACCTTTCGCACCAGATTGACCATTTTCATGGTCTCGTCGTGGTTCATGCCTGCGAAGGGTTCGTCCAACAGCAGAACCTGGGGATCGGTGGCAAGACCAATGGCAATACCCAGCGCCCGCAAGTTACCTTGCGGCAGGTTCGAAGCCTGTTCATTGGCAATCTCGGTCATGCCAAGGAATTCGATCAGATCATCGGCATACTGCCCGAAGCTTTCTACGTCTTCATGAGCTGTCCTGGTACCCCAGAAATACCCCGCCAAGGACGCGCGTGATCGCAGATGCTGGGCGACAACGATACTTTCGCGAACCGTCATCGATTTGAAGATGGTGGTCTCCTGAAAGGTGCGAACGACACCCTTTCGCGCCACCACATGCGGCTTCAGGTTCGATATGCGCTCGCCCCTGAACAACACCTCGCCCGAGGTCGTGGGCAGGAAGGACGAAATCATCTTGAACAAGGTACTCTTGCCCGCTCCGTTCGGCCCGATCACCGACAGGATTTCATTTTCATTGACGTTGAACGAGACATCGCTGTTTGCAGTCAAACCGCCGAATTTCTTGGTGACATGGCGGACTTCCAGAAGATGGCTCATTTGTCCGCTCCTTTCCTGCCGGGTAGTCGCAGGCTGAGCAGCCCGTTAGGCAGAACCAGCATCAGAAAGATCAACAGGCTGGAATAAGCCAGCAATTGGAAGCGACCGAGTTCAAACAGCAGGTCCCACCCAAAATACAACACCAGCGTGCCTAACATCGGCCCGAAGACGTATCCAAGACCGCCGAGGAAACAGTTCAGCATGAAGTTCACACTATCGGCGACCTGAAAGCTGGAGGGATAGACCGACTGAGCGATCGAGCCGAACATCGCCCCGCCAATGCCTCCAAGAAAAGAGGATATGGCGAACACGATGACCCGGATATAGGAGATGTTGACTCCGATCGAACTGGCCAGTTCTTCATTCTGTTGCATCGATCGGCACAGATGACCAAGCCGCGAATTCACCAACCGGTACATGGCGGCGAAGGTAAGAACCATCAGTACGCAGGCGGAATAATAAAACGCCAGCCTGGGGTTCTCGAGCGTTGAAAAGTCCGGGACTAATGTCAGGCCAAGGATTGATACGCCTCCCGGCAGCGGGATCGAGGTAATCCCTTTGGCACCGTTGGTGATGGGAAGCGCCAGCGCGGTCAGCGTTACCACCTGTGTCAGCACCAGAGAGATCATTGCAAAATAGACACCGCGCAAACGCAGGATTGGAACGCCGATTACGACCGCCACTGCGGCTGCAAACAGCCCCGCCAGGGGTAGCGATAGCCAAAAGGATATACCTGCTTTTGTTACCAGTATGGCCGAGACATACGCCCCGATCAGGGCAAAAGCACCCTGACCGATATTGATGCGGCCAATATAGAACGTCAGCCAGACACCGGCACTGGCGATGGACAAGAGCGCCACCGAGGTCAGTGTGTAGTAGAAATCCGATCGACCCGAGACCGCTATGAAAGTCGGCACCGCGACAAAGATCGCCAGAAGGAAAACAACCCCTGCGACCATCTGGGTTATGTTCAGTTTTGACACGGTCTCATCCCCACGGCTTGCCCATCAGCCCTTGCGGACGAATGGCCAGGAAAATCATCAGGGACACGAAGATAAGCAAATAGGTGATGTCTCCGTATTGCGAGAGAACGGCCAAACCGATGGCCTCGAGAAACCCAAGAATAATGCCTCCGGCGATGGCGCCGGAAATCACCCCTGCGCCGCCGATCATCACCATCATGAAGGCCTTGATCGAGGTTGGCCCGCCCATGCCGAGGTTAACCCCGGTAATGGTTACCAACAGCCCACCAACCAGGCCTGCCAGCATTGCGCCAAGAGCGAAGCCGATCATCGAGTAACGAGCAACATTGACACCCATCAATTGTGCTGCTGTGCGGTCCTGAGCCAAAGCCCGCAAGGCTCGCCCGGTTTTGGAATATTGCATGAACAGGATGAAGCTAATGATCGACAGGATGGCCAGAACGCAAATCAGAATGCGATCGTATGGCATGATGATCCTGAAATCCCAATTCAGCACACCGTTGACGATCTTGGGCACCCCACGCTGCTTTTCGCCAAAGACCAGAAGAATAACGGCATCGAACAGAAATGCCAGGCCGGCGGCCAAAAGCATGGTGCTTTCTTCGCGAGCAGACCTCCGAATGACCGGCGCAAACAGAAATTTTTCAATCAGAGCGCCAAGAACGGCAAGAGTGATGCAGGAGACCAGCAGCGCAAGTACGAACGGCCATCCGAGTTGACCATAAAATGTGTATGTCACGAATCCGCCTAGGACATACATTTGACCGTGGGCAAAATTCAACACGTTCATCAGGGCGAAAATCAGCGTCAGACCCAAGGCTATCATCGCATATTGCGCGCCCAGATAGATGCCATTTGCTATGATCTGTTCCATGTGAATCCAGAATAAGGTTCGGTTTCCCCGAGCCTTTGACAGGCTCGGGGTGTGAGTGGCTCGAAGGTTTGTTGCGTGACGGTGAGAATGCCTCAGTCGACTTCGGCGACGAAAAGCGTTTCAAATTCGCCGTCCTGATAGACATTCACCACAAGCGGCACCGCGATCTGTCGTTTTTGCCCGAAAGACGTTGTCCCCACATACCGCATCGTGGCATCACCCTTCATGAAGGGGTTTGGTGCTTCGAACGTATCCATCGTGGTCTGAAACGCCTTGACGTCGTCAATGCCGGCCGGATTGGCGTTCAATGTCGCCAGAATGTATTCGAGCGCGTAAACCTTGGTGTTCGACTCGTCGTTATATTCTCCGAACATGTCGGTATAGCGCTTAACGAACTCCTTCATGTCGTCAGAAGCAATCTCGGGCGTCGACGCGCCACCGACGGAAATGAACCCGTTGGCCAGTTCCCCAGCTCCTTCGCGCAGCACAGTGGCATCCTGCGCCGTTTCGGTGGAGATGATACCTTGAAAGCCAAGCTCTCTTGCCGATCGGATCAGTTGCGGCGCATTTGCAGGCGAAACGCCGGAAAGAACCAGCAAATCGGGTTGGGTACGCATGACGGGTGTCAGCACCGGCGTGAAGTCTGTGGTGTCGACCTGATAGGTCACGTTGTCCGAAACAACCTCAAGCCCGAGGGCTTTGGCAGCTTCGACGCCACCGTCCCGCTGGCTCAGCGGGTCGGACTCATTCGCGGCCACGAAAGCGACGGATTTCACACCCTTCTCATCCCGCAAATACTTGTAGATCGCGGGGCCTGATTGATAGTTGGCGACCATGCCCAATACCGCGTTCGATGCGGGCGCGGAGTAAAGCTCCTTTGGAAATGCATAAGGGAAATACATGATCCCCTGCGATTCCGCGACAGGGCGAACTGCGGCGGCGCCATCATCCACGTTGGGGCCGACAACATAGTGTATGCCTTCCTGCGCCATCTTCTCCATTCCGGCAATGGCGCGCTTGGGATCCTTTTGATCATCGAAGGATACGATTTCGATGTCATAGGTGGTATCACCGATCTTGTAGCCACCGCTCTCATTGATCCAAGCGGCCCGCGCTTCCATCGAGCGTTGGTTCGAGATTCCCCACGCCGCGGCAGGCCCCGAGGTCACTCCGACAAAGCCGATTTTCAGAACCGGGTTTTCCGCCCAGGCTGCCGAGCCAAGCATGGATGCTGCCAAAGCCAAAGCAGCCGATGATTTCATCAGATTTCTGCGTTTCATTAGTTCCTCCCTAGTGAGGTCTCGGCGCCTCTTTCGGGCGCTTTGGTATAAAAGATGCATCACGGGTCGAATCCCGGCCAGCGCTTCAAGTTCTGCATTGTTAACAATCAGTGTCAACAGTTTTTGATGACAATGCCGTTGATATCGTCAACACAAAGTTAGTATATTGTGAGAAGATAACTTGGCAGTTATTCACAATTTTCAGACCGTTTCTGCCGGAATGGAGTGAAATGACGAGCGACGCGGAACAGAAAATCGACACTGTGCAAACCGATCCTGACGAGCAGATGATCGTAGATCGGATCTATTCCGCAGTGATGGAACGAAAGCTTGCCCCAAAGACAAAGCTTAGCGAACTGGCTTTGTGCGAAACCTTTGGTGTGGGCCGGATGCGGGTGCGCCGCGCGTTGCTTTTGCTCAGTAGTCAAGGCATCGTTGATCTGCATTCAAATCGAGGGGCCTATGTCGCATGCCCAAGCGCCGACGAAGCCCGAGAGGTTTTCGTAGCCCGGCTGTTGATAGAAACCGGGATCGTGCGGGAACTAGCGCGTGGAATAAACGACACCGGCGTTAAGATATTGCGCGCACACGTAAGAAAGGAAGAAGAAGCCAGGCAAAGTGGCGACCGGTCCGAAATCATCCGGCTATCCGGAGCGTTTCACGTTGAATTGGCCAAGTGTCACGGAAACTCGGTTTTGACACGTGTGGTGCGTGAACTGGTTACCCGAACGTCGCTGATCGTTGCTCTGTTCGGCACGAACCGCGCCTCCACATGCCCGGAAAATGAACATGCGTCGATTATCGACGCCATGATTGAAGGGAACCCGGACGCTGCCGAAAATTCGATCCGCCACCATATCCTGCATGTTCAGAACGGCTTGGATCTGAACCAATCCCAAAAGGTCGAACCGGATCTGGCAAAAATCCTTACCGGCCGCTTATAGGAGTTGCGTGAAAACGTAACCGGGCTGGCGACGCCAAAAGCTTCTGATGATTGGCGAAATCGACAGCCAATGTGGGGAATGGCGGAAACCACTCAGATCAAAATACGTTTCATGAAGCTGTTGAACGCCTGTATCAGAGGATTGCCTTTGTTGCTGGGATGGTACAGGCACCAGATTTCGGAGAACTCGTCGATGTCAATTCCTTCCAACCTGACAAGCCCATCGGTCAAAACGGGTAGATCGGGAAGCAGAGACACTCCCAGGTTCATTCGCACAGCGTCAATCAAAAGGCTCATCGAATCGAAACTGGTAGTCGACGCGCTTTCAGTAATATTTCTGGAAATCCACTTTCTGATTGGGTGCTGTGCCAGACCGCTGCCTGGAACCAGCCAGTCAACATGAGGCCAGGTGTCACTACATGCGCTTGAATATCCGCCGCCACAGACTGCAACATAGTCCAAGCGTTTCAGAAATTGCCCAATCAGTTGATCAGGTGGGTTTGCGGAGGGACGCACCGCGACATCGAAACCACGCTCCCACAGTTTTGCGAACTGGTTGCTGGTGCTGAAATCAATGTCGATGTTGGGATACCCGCGGCGGAAATCCGACAGATTGGGCAAGATAAAATACTCCAGCAGGACGTCGGTCGTGGTGATCCTCAGACGTCCGCTCAACTGATCGTCGAGCGTGGAACAAATAATATCCGCAGTTGACAATGCACCATGAATCTCACGTCCTTTTTCCGCAAGCTCATTTGCCACGGGAAAAGGATGAAATCCGGATTTTGAACGTTCAAACAGTGGCGTACCGATCTTGGCTTCAATCCGTTTGATTGCCCGGAATATCGACGAAACATCCTTGTCCAGAAACCGGCCCGCTCGTTCAAGCGTCTGCTCGCGGCACAGTGCGAGAATAACCAGGAGATCCTCACTGTTCAGCTTCATCGGCGGCTCCGAAACGGGTGATTGCAGCGGTGCATATTTTGCTTTTGCACAGGTCGAATAAGTTCTGAACCATCACGTCTGACAACACAAAAGGAAATCTTCAAGATGGGTATACTCAAGTTTGCTGCCGCCGCTGCCGTTTCGCTTACCGCCGCAACCGCCGCTGTCGCCGACACGGGTTTGATGACCAAATTCGATGACATTCAATGGACGCCGATCGAAGGCACCCCCATGTCGCTGGCCATTCTCTGGGGCGACCGCGACACCGGTCCTTACGCGATGTATCTGAAAATGCCGGGTGGTTTCGAAGTACCCGAACACGCGCACACCTTTGCCTACGAAGGTATCACCATCCAGGGTGAATGGAAGCACAGCTTTGCCGGAGAGACCAAGGTTCTTCCAGTCGGCGCGCACGTTGTTCAGCCCGGCAATGCCTTCCACGGTGATGCCTGCGTCAGCGAAGAAGACTGTGTCCTTTTCGTTTTCCAGGATGGAAAAGGCGATGCTATCTTCCACAGCAACTAAGCCTTCAGCTTGATCCAACGCATACTGGTCGCCTTGAAGAAGGCGGCCATTTCATTGCTGCTTTGGAATGCGCGCAACAACTATTGTCGTTCCGCCCACAGTTTTTCGTAGGTTTCAAAAGCTTCGGGAAACCCGTCCAGAGGCCATTCCAGCCGGAACCGCCGGTTGTTTCTGTCCACGAAATCGAACTCTACGATATCACCCGCCAACATAGCCTTAAGGGCTGCGGATGACTGCACTTGAGAAAACGTGCAATCCGACCACAGCAGGCATCTGCGGTCCTCCATTTTCCATATCTCATCCTCCCCTTGCATGATCCGAAATCCATCAGACAAAAATGCCGTTCCAAGCTCGGGGCCGAACATCACATCGTGTTTCCCGCGTGAGCCATCTTTGCTTGGCGTAATAAAGGTGAACAAGGCACCAAACTGCGGAGCCTCGGCATAGACGTCCACCCAACGAATATAGCATCGCTGCTTTAGGGCACCCCTCTCTTCACGTTCATCGCAAATGGTGTTCCAGATGCCATGCGAGGAATGGTGCGTCACCCGCCAGTTTCCCGCCGTATCGCGCCCCTGCAAATCCTGCGCGCCAGCAGCGCCAGCCAGCAACAGGAAAACACCGCCGAAAAAAGCAGGCAAAGCTTTCATCAGGCTTGATCATTCAGATGCCGTGCGTTCTCCAAGGCAGCGCGCCAGTCATGCCCGTGGACCGAGACGATCTTACCACCTTGAGATACAAAGAAAATCGGCGGATAGACCAGTTCGAGTTGCGGAGCGGCCAAGCGCAAAATTGGATCCCGATCCCCATAGACTCCGAGGTTCGGTACGTCCCGCGTCTTTGCGATAATGTTGTCTTCCACTGCGAAACCCAAGGAACGGCCTTCGGCTTGCACATCGGCCAGATGGTTACGCTTGAAGGCCATGCAGGGAGGGCAGTCTTCAGCTCCGTAAAAGTGAAACGTCACTTGTTCCGCTGTTCCTGCATGCCCTGTGGATGCCATGGCCAGAGCGGCAAGCGATGTAGTGTAGAATACACGTCTGTTCATCAACGTCTGTCTCCTGTTTTCTGTATTTCATTTAGCCGAATGTTCGACGAATATTAGGTCGCGCACAACAAGTGCCATGGCCCGACCCAACTTGCGTTGCGCCTGAGCCGTCAAGTGCACGCCGTCTGCGCCATCTGCCCGAGTTACAGTTCCGGCATCGAACACCGGAATGCCTGTTTGCCGGGACAGGTGCCCGTACGTGTCGGCGAGATGTTCGGACAGCCCCTGTGCGTTTCCGAACAATCCTGCCAGACTTCCATTTTCGGGGTTGTTCAAAGGTGGCGGAACCACAACCAACACCTGGCCAACTCCCCCAATCAGCAGGATTCGGGCAAGCGAAAAGACCGAGCGTGCAACTTGTTCCGCATTCCGCCCTTGCCCGGATTGCAGATCGTTCGTTCCCAGCATCACAATTGCCATGTCCAACGGCAGATGCTGCTCGACGAAGGGAGGAAGTGGTGTCGTTATCGCCTGTCCTATATTGTCGAGAGCTTCTCCCTTCCCCAGATCGGTACGTCGGCCGATGCGACCCTCCTCGATCACCACGGCATTCGGCAGAGCTGCATCCAAAACCCGACCCCAGCGCACATCATCGCCGTGCCTTGGACCCGATGCATTGGCCCCCCATGTGTTGCTGTCACCAAGCACCAGGATTCGCAGCTCGGCCCGACCCGGTAAAGGCAGGACAAACAAAAGGAGAACGGAGATCGCAAAAGGGCGCAGCACCTGGAAGGTCCAATTGTTGTCAGATTGACGGCGAGTTTACCTTGCCGCGCGACCAACCCGAATAAGGCACCTTTTGGTAACCATGGATTTCAGGTCACGTTCGGGTGAAAACGCTGCAATCAGGGTAATTACCCCGGGTCCGTTTTCCGAAAATCAACCATGGTGGCGTCTGTCTGCACCGACCTGCGGGGCGCATCAAGCCTCACTTACGGACAGGGAGTTCCATGACCAGATCCGCCTGCTCATCAACGCCTATAATTTTTCGCTCGACAGTGGCGATCTGGATGATCATGCCAACCTTTTCGCGCGTGGAGAATGGGTATTCGACGTCGGGACACCGCTGAGAAGTGCGCAGGAGATCCGGGATTAATTCCTTTCGCGGGTCATCCTGTTTGGCGACGGCACCCCCGCAACCGGCACCTGTCCACGAACGAGGATCTTATGGGGACGAAATGCGGAAAGCGCCCGATGCCGGCGCAATGTCATGGTCATTCAACAGAACCAGCGTCTCCTTTTGCAGGTGATCTATTCGGGTGAATGTCAGGACGAGTTCGCGCGCGACGAAAACGGTGTCTGGCACTTTGTGCGGATTTCGATCAGCCGCCCATTCTATGGAGACCTGAGCCACCACATCCGGTCGGCTCAGGCCTGGAACCGCGACCCAAGAGTTTCAGTCCACGGCAGTTTCCGCCAGCCATTCGACAAACTGCCGAGCCGCGCGCTTACGCATACCGGCCGGCGATCGAATCACGCGGTAATGATAGCCAGGCAGTTGCGGTCCCTCGAGTTCGGCAAACCCGTCACCGAACTCGGCAGAGCGCACGATGGTCCGGCTCAACAACGCCGCACCGTGACCGCGCTTCAGCGCGTCGAAGGCCAGGTTGTAGGCGTCAAAACTCATCCGGCGATAGCTGCCCAGATTATCTAGCCCCGCCGCTTCGAACCAGGATTTCCAGGTCGGCCCGGTCAGGGACGAGTTTTCCCAGCGCACATCGATCAGCCGCCGCTTTGTCAGGAATTCGATACGGGCGGCCCGGCCGGGCGTCAGCAGCTCGCGGCTGACGGCGCCCACGTAATACTCCTGATACAAGGCGATTTCGCCGCTGTTGTCGGCAGGCTTCTTGCCATATCGCACCGCCACATCGATCTCGCTACCGCTCATGTCCACGGCGTTTTCGCTGGCAAATACGTTCAACGTCAACTGCGGAAATGCGTCATAGAAGGCATCCAGCCGCGGTTGCAGCCAATATCGTGCAAACTCCCGCGTGGTCGATATGGTCACGGTATTGGTGTCCAGATTGCCATAGGTTTCGGCAAAGGCTGCCGCCAAACTATCCATACCCCGCGTGATATCCGGTAGCATCCGCGACCCCTGATCTGTCAGCGAAATGTTCCGACCAGAACGTTCGAACAGCTTGATATCCAACAGATTTTCCAGATGCCGGATCTGATGGCTGACTGCGGTCGGCGTCACCGAAAGCTCATCCGCGGCATCGGAAATGCTTTCCAGCCGGGCAGCCGCTTCAAAGGCGCGGATCGCGTTCAGTGGTGGCAGGCGTCGTTTCATCTTGTCCTTTCATGACACGGACGGACAGAACACACAAAGTTGAAAAATCCGCATGAAAGAGATTGAAACGAAAAATAGTCAGGCCGCCCAACCTGTGCGCGGCCTGTCCCCACCCGGTCAGTGGATGTCAGAATATGTGATGGTCACGGTATCCGCGTTCACCAGATCCAGGAACGGTTTGTTCACCGGATCTTTCACGAACTTGTCCAAAGCCGCACGGCCAGCTTCTTCGCTTTCCCAATAAACAACTTCGATCCAGACGCCATCGGCCTGCAGGGCGACGTGACGATCCACAAACCCGTCATACGTTTCGTGCATATTCGCGTTGATCTTGCCGCCCGCCGCAACTTCGGCCATCTGTTCGACCGTTACACCGTCTTTGGCCTGGAAGGTGACGTATTCAATCGTTCCGGCTTTGCTCAGATCTGTGGCCATTGCTGCACCTGTGGTTCCGATGGCCAATGCGGTCGCCAGTGCGGCGGTTTTCAGGCCTGTTGCTAGTTTCATCATGGAAAACTCCTCCTGTTGCATGATGGGGATGGGTGTGAGTGGTAGTGGTCTGAAAATCACAAAGCCTTGACTCGTTCCGCAATAGCCCGACCCAGCTGGGCGTGTTGATCCTTGCTCATATGCAGACCATCGGCGCCCTGCACATTTCCGGTCACGGCACCAGCGTCAAAGCTTGCGATGCCCGCTGCGTCGGCTGCGGATTTGAGAGCAGCTCCAAGCGCTTCAGACTTGGCTTTGCCGCCTTCGAACATGCCCGCGAAATCTGGGTGTGGCATGTCGT
Organism: Ruegeria sp. YKSF57; assembly: GCF_059612585.1. Lineage (NCBI taxonomy): Bacteria > Pseudomonadati > Pseudomonadota > Alphaproteobacteria > Rhodobacterales > Roseobacteraceae > Ruegeria > Ruegeria sp. YKSF57. The sequence goes on from NZ_JBXWQW010000034.1 coordinate 21,477, forward strand.
TGAGCGGCGCTGGCGAGACGACCATCACCTGTGGCGCATCATAATGATAGGCAACGCCACCGCTGCAGGCCTGCGCCACTTTTGCGACATCAATAATGGCATTTGCGATGTCCTCGGCAGAGCGGTTGGTTTCGGCCTTCAGGTCGTTGGTCCCCAATGCGATGATCAGCAGGTCTACGGGCATTTCCCGAGCAATTGCGGCCGGCAAAGTCTTGGCGCCGTTGAACATATCCGCCTTGATGGCATTCCAATCCATCGAATCGTCCAGGTTGGTGGCGCGCACGGTCAGACCATCGACGGCGACCTGATAATCGTTGCCCAGCTCGGCTGCCATGACACCGGCCCAACGTTCGTCATCGCCATAGCGGGTTGAGGGGAAAGCCTCTTCTACACCGATCCAGCCCCAAGTGTTGCTGTCGCCGTAAACAAGGATATTCTTCTTGGCCATCATTGGCTCCTTTTCTCGTGTTATCCGTTGATGATGTGGCCGTCTTCGGGGTGCCAGCTGGCGGTCACTCCGGCACCGACTTCGATGTCCAGCGACTGCATGTCGCGCTGTTGCAATTGCACGGTGATGGACGTTCCAGCAGCCGTTTCAAGCCGTAGATTGACGAGGGCTCCGATGAACTCCTCACCTACGACCCGCGCAGCAACTTCGTTCTCAGCCCAGCCCGCTTGCGGGGTGACCGAAATCTGGTCCGCCCTGACAATCAGGCTAACCTTTTCGTTTTCGTCCAGATCAACGAGTTCGGAGGCTGGGCACTTGAAGCTGCCATCTGGGCTTTCCAGAACCATCTCTCCGGATTTCAGTCGGCGGGTCTTGCATTCAAAGATCGAGGAGCCGCCCAGGAACCTTGCCACGAACGGTGTGGCCGGGCGCAGATAGATGTCTTCGGGGCTGCCCGCCTGTTCAATCCGACCCTGGTTCATGATCACTACGGTATCGGCCATCGAGAAAGCCTCGGAGTGACTATGGGTGACGTAGACGAAGGTAATCCCAAGTTCGCGTTGCAAGCGTTTCAACTCACCCTGCATCTGCACCGAAAGATGCGCATCCAGCGCCGACAACGGTTCATCCAGTAACAAGACGGATGGTTCGGTTACGAGGCATCGCGCCAAAGCCACACGTTGTCTCTGTCCGCCTGACAACTGATCAATGCCCCGGTCGGCATATCCCTCCAGTCCCAGCTTGTTCAACCAGTCCAGCGCGCGACTCTTGCGTTCCTTTTTGGGCATGCCTTTCATGCGCAGACCAAATTCGACGTTTTCCTGCACAGTCAGGAATGGAAACAATGCCAACGACTGCCAGACCATCGGCATGTCGCGTTCCCAGATTGACAGATCGTTTATCCGTCGCCCTTCTCGCAGGATGTCACCGCCGGTCACGTCTTCCAACCCTGCCAGCATCCGCAGCATGGTCGATTTCCCGCAACCTGATGGCCCCATGATGGCAACGAACTTGCCCTCTGCGATATCAAGGTCAAGGTTCTCGACCGCCACCGCCTCGCCATAGGTTTTGCGGATATTTCTCAGCGAGATGTGCGCGTGTGACATCATGCGCTCCAGTTCTTTTGGCGCGACGCCGCGCTCGGGATTGATCTTGTTCAGGCTGTTCATTTTTCCCCCCGGGTGAGGCGGCGCAGCAAAAGCACCTGCGCGCCCAAGATTAGAGTGATCGAGGTAATGAAGGTGATGGAGCCGATGGCATTGATCCGGGGGCTGACTGCCGATTGCAGGAAGCTGAGGATGCGAACCGAACTGGTCTCCTCAAGTCCTCCAACGAACCAGGTTACCGCGTATTCATCGAAGCTGACCGCCATACAGAGAAGGAACGCAGCCAGGATCGAGGTCTTGGTTGAAGGAACGATCACTTCCCAGAACGCACGCCAGTTGCTGGCGCCAATATTCTGGGCCGCGAATTCCAGATCGCCGTCGATCTGTGAAAACCGCAACCGGATAATGGCCATGGCGAACGGGGAGGTGAGAACGATATGACTGACCACGATGGCGGATAAAGTGCCAGACAGGCCAATGCGGGACAGGTAGGCCAGCATTGCCAGTCCAATGACAACCAAGGGAATCAACGGCGGCATCAGGGCGAAGACAAGTACCAGTTTCTTACCAACAAAGTTGAAGCGATAGTCGGCATAGGCCGCTGCAAATCCCATCGCGGTCGCGATGGGGGCGACGATCAGGGCAACTTTGATTGTGTTCGCAAAAGCGGCGATCACCAAATCATCGGCCAGGATCAGGCGATACCAATCCAGCGTGAATCCGCCCAGCGGGATAGTCGGGAACCGGTCCGAGTTCAGCGAGAAGACAAAGTTTGTCAGGATTGGCGCATAGAGAAAGGCCAGAGCCAAGCCCATGAAGATTACGCAAAGCCGGCGGGTCAACAGGGAAACACGCATGTCTCAGGTTCTCCGATAGGCGTAAGTGATTGAGGCCAGCGCGGTGATCAGCAGTGTAGCGATCATCACAAGCGCGACCACTGCAGCGCGAGGCCATTGCTGGCCGGATTTGACGGTATCCGCGATCAGGATAGACAGCGTGGTGAACTTGCCGCCGCCCAGATAGGTCGCCGTAACAAAATCTCCGAAGCTGAAGATGAAAGCAAACAGCGCCCCAAGCACGATACCCGGTCTAACCGCCGGCAATACGGTAGCAAAAAGCACCCGGCGCGGGCCGCAACCAAGGTTGTATGCCGCGTCGATCAGCGTGCGATCCAAGGACAGCATCGAAATTGACTGGATCACGATCACCAATGGCAAGGTCAGCGTCACCAATCCCACCATCAGAGAAAACGGCGTATTCAGTAGGCTGCCACTGTCGATCCCGATTGCCGCCAACAGTTTCATCACGATGCCGTTTTCTGTCAGATAGATCTGCCAGGAGTAGACACGCACGAGGTAGGATGTGAAAAACGGCACCACGAACAGCGCGAGAACCGTCATTCTGGCTCGTGTGCTGAGAAAGAAGCTGATCGCCAATGAACATGGCAATGCAATCAGGCTGGCCAGTACTGCGGCGCTGAGCGCAATCACGAAGGTGCGCAGGTAAGCAGCCCAGAAGAACGGAGCCGTCAGCATCTTGTGCCAGTTCTCCAATTGAAAATCGGGCGTCAGTAAAAAGTTTTTGACGTCCCAGAAACTCAGCCAGATCAGTAAGATCATCGGCCCAAGAAAAAACCCGGCCAACCACACAGGCAACGGCAGGCTCCATAAGCCTTCATAGGCGAGGCGGGACAGGCGCGGGATGGAAATCGAAGAAGTCATGTTTTAACCCGTCTGACCCTTCAGGATGGGCCGGCGTTTTTCAGTGACGTTTGACAGTGCCCCCCGCCATCGGGGAGAAGGGAGAATGGCGGGGGGCATAAGCACCGGAAGCTTTTAGGCGTCAGGTGCTTTTGTATGCCGACCAGAAGTCGTTCCAGTCACCCACGTCCTGCTGCACAGGCAGCTGGCGGATATGGATGCGGCCCTTGCGGATCAGGTCGATAGCGTTGCCGTCGCCCTGAAACATGCCCAGATGGCGTGCATCTTCCGGTTTTTCGGCAATCATTCGTTCCCACCCGGATTTCGACGGGATAATTGCCGGGAACACGTTCAGGTTCGCCAGGTTGTACTGACCGGCAGGGCTGGAGGCATGCTGGATGAACTTGCGCGCCAGTTCGGCCTTGCGCGACCCACGTCCGATCGAGAAGCTTTCAGTGAACTGAATGCCGCCCTGTTCCGGTATCGTAGTGGTAACATTCGCACCGTCGCGGCGCAGCACGCCAGTGATCCATTCACCTATGCCTGGCATCACGGTCACTTCACCGGACTTCAACGAGGACAGCACGCCACCATAGTCATAGAAGCCCCGCACCTGAGGTTTCAGGCTTAGCGTGGTGTCCTGCAGCTTGGCCCATGCGTTGCTGTCGATATCATAGGGCGCAGCGTTGCCATCGCGCAGGCTGAGAACGCCCAGGTTCGGCAGGTGCCAGTCGAAGTGACCCACCTTGTCCTTGTTCTTCTCGTTCCACAGCATGTCATACGACATCGCTTCCTTTACTGGCACCGCATCCAGATTGTGTGAGATGCCAAGAAAGCCAAACCGGCTGATGACTGCATAAAGTTCGTCATTGTGCCAATGGCCCGGAAACTTGTGGAATTCGGGGAAAAAATCGTCGAACGGATAGTCTGCCGGATCCAGTTTCTCAACGAAATTCGCCAGCACCAGCTGCTGAACATACTCAGCATCCGCGTGGATCAGGTCGTAGGTGCCCGCCGGAGATTGTGCCAACAGAGCCAGCATCTGCTCGCCGCCGACATAGTATTTCGGGGTGATCTTGACGTTGTGCAGTTCTTCAAATTCTGCAACTGCGTCCGGTTCAGCCTGACCATACCAAGCCAGCATTGTCATCTCGGTCACGGACTGAGCGCGGGTGATCGACGGCATGGCAAGTGCGCCTGCAGCCATCGCACTTGACTTGAGCAAAGCGCGTCTCGTGAGTGTGGTTTTGGCCATTTTCGGCTCCTCCCTTAATGGATGGGATGAGTATTCGGAACCGCAGCCTTGCCGACAATCGAGCAGATTTCAGTCATCACAAAGTATTTCTCAGCTTTCTGTTTGGCCGAATTGGCATGTCACAGAGGCGTAACACGCGGGCCTACTCCTATTCAGACCAACTCGCATCAGGTTGTTCATAACGATTGGCATCCTGCGGAATGAACTTCATGCCGTATGGGCTGTCGCGAAACAGGTCAGCCTCGTTCAACAACCAATCCTGAAATGCGCGCATCTTGGCAGAATTCGCGCGCTCCATAGGGCAGATAAGATAGTAGCTCCGGTCGCGCAGAACCCTTGGTATAGGCGCCGCGATTCGCCCTCGCTCAATCTCGCGCGAAGCAGCAATCACACTGACCAGAGCAGCCGCGCGATTGTCTATCGCCGCTTCGATACACATGATCTCATCACTGAAATGTGCGATCGGACGAATATTGGAAGCGTCGATACCGACCGAGTTGAACCAGGTGCGCCAATTCGGATCACCGTCCTGAAAGCCCAGCCACTCGTATTCGACCAGATCCCGGCTCAACAGGTCCTCGGGGTCGCGGATCTTGCTCTCCATTCGCCTCGAGCAAATAGGCGTGACATAGTCATCCAGCACCCAGGCCGCATGCTCCGCCGGATCCGGGGTGTCCGTATATCTTATGGAGACATCCACACTGAAACGTGCAAAATCCAGCACTGTATCCGAGGCGATAACCTTCACTTCAAGCTCGGGGTACAGCCGGCTGAATTTCGGCAATCGAGGGCTCAGCCAACTCCAGGCAAAGGATCGCGTGGTGGTTACCACCAGCTCGCCCTCGATTTCGTCGGTGCTCAGTTGCGCGATGCCCTGTTTCAGGTTGCAGAAGGCATCGGCGATGAAAGGGCGCAGGGTCTCTCCTTCGGTTGTCAATCTAAGCGACCGGGTCAGTCGGTGAAACAGTTGCACATCCAGCTGTGTCTCGAGGGTTTTGAGGCGATGGCTAATCGCTGTCGGTGTCAGTAAAAGTTCTTCGGCGGCCAGTTTGATGCTCATGTGTCGCGACACGGCCTCGAAGGCTTGCAGGCTCGTCAGCGGCGGTAATTTTTTCACTGTCGAACCTCTTCCTCATAAGGCTCGACCCTCCACAGGCGGAAGGGTCGCAGTGCTTTCACTCTGCGATCATCTTCGCCCGGCGCGCAAGACGCCCAAACCGGAGACCACAATCCAGGCGATAGTTTTTTTATCTAACTCAACCCAATTGGCGCATTCGTCAGAATCAACCCGTTTGACGACATGCCAGAGGCCAGACCTCCCGAGTGCCACTCGCAGCATGGATCCCTTTCCACCGGGAAACGGAATCCCGCCCAGCAGAACCGCAGTCAGAACGCTGAGTTGATGCGCGAGATGCTAATCAGCGCGACGACGGCCAGTGTCAGCAATTCCGCGCCGGGGATACCGAGCGGTTCAAAGCTCAGACCGGCACCAACACCGCAAGACCCTTGATTTCATGCTACTCAAACGGCGGAACAAAGCTGCGGCGACAAAATTCTTCGCTCGTGCCCTCGAAGTAAACGGATTGCCCCGCAAAATCGTTATCGCAAAAGCGGCGCCAATACGGCTGGTATCAAAGCCATCTACAAAATGCTGAAAGGCTTTGGTTGCCCGCTCCCAATCGCGATCGTTGAACCAGCCATCTAGTTGGCATATATTGCCAACGAGGAGGCTTAAGCCATGGTAACCCGCAATGTCGTACTTACAGAATCGCAGGATCAGCTGGTGCAGGATCTGGTCGCATCCGGTCGCTATCAGAACGCCAGCGAAGCGTTGCGAGCGGGCCTTCGGCTTCTGGAACAAGAAGAAGCCGGGCTGGAGTCTCTTAAACAAGGTCTGCAGAAGGGTTTGGCGCAGGCTCAGGCTGGAGATCTGGCAGAAGGCAGCGGTTCGAATGCGATCCATCGTGCTTTTGCTAGGGCCCGAGCCAAAACGTGACCAAACCATTTCGGCTGACACGCCGCGCCGAAGGCAGCCTGGTTGAAATTGCCCGATGGACCATCGACAAGTTTGGGCCGCATCAAGCCGATCTCTATGAACAAGAACTGATAGCGCGCTGCCAGGCCATCACCGAGGGCAAGGTGGCCAGCCGCAGTTGTTCTATATTGGTCGAAGAGGCAGCAGACCTCAGATATGTACGCGCGGGAGAGCATTTCCTGGTTTACCTGGACCAGCCGGATACGGTGATCATAGTAGATATCCTGCATTCCCGTTGCGATCTGCCGCGACATGTTTCCGCGCTGGCCACACTATCTGATGGGGCAGGGGACAATACATAGGTATCGCATTCAACTGGGATTTCTTTAAACAATCGGTAGGTGTTCACCCCAGCAGGTCTGTAGCGGGGTTCTCTGCGATATCGACATCGGGTATTGCCAAGTTGTGCGCCCGGCTTGACCGGATTTTCTGCGGGCCATGAACATTCCGACAAGAATGCCGCGCCTGAAGGGGTTCCGCTTTCCTCGTGAGATCATCGCTTACGCAGTCTGGGCGTGGTTTTGTCGCCGCAGCTTTGTTCCGCCGTTTGAATAGCATGAAATCAAGGGTCTTACCGTGTTTGTCGACTGCACGATACAAGTAGACCCATTCACCTTTGACGCGCACATAGATTTCGTCCATTCGCCAGGATCGATCGAAGCAACGCTTCTTACGACGCGCCTGGTCGGCGACCAGAGGTGCGTATTTGACGATCCAACGGTTCAGAGACGCGTGATCAACCGAAACGCGTCGTTCAGCCAGAATTTCTTCCAGATCTCGGTAGGACACTGATTAACGAAGATAGAAGAACACTGCGTGTCGTATCACGTCCCTTGGAAAACGAGCGCCTTTGAATGAGATTGTCACGGCCTGCCCCTGTCTGTTTTGGGCACCCGTGTATCAAAACTTCAGTCGACCTAACAGGTACGTGCAGAGTTTGCGACAAAGCCCCCCGGAGGTGTTCGCCGCAGACCTCCGGTGTGCCCCAATGGCTGACGGGCTTTCACGCCCGGCAGCCGAGCGGCAATGCGGCTTTGCGCCTGTACAAAATGGTCAATCCTCCCCTGAGACCTGGTACAAAACGGTCAAAACGCCGGTTTGCCTCAGCCCGCGAAGGTGGTCTTGTGCTCTGGAAAGACCATGCGCAGATGTGCCATGGTCAGGCGCAACCCTTCCTCGATCGAGAAGCTTTCCGGGGTCAGGTACAGCCTCTGCCAGAACCCGTCGGTCAGTGAATCGATAGAGAACGCAACGTCGCGCGCCTCGGTCTCGGAGGTATGCGGCAGCAGGTCGCGGCACAATTCATAGAGCGCCGCGCCCCTCTGGACATCGAAATCCCGGGCGCTGTCGGCATAGCGCGGGCGGAAACTCGCCTCGCCCCAGAACGAGAACCAGACCGCCAGCGCCTCGCGGTTGCAGACCACTGGCGAGAAGTCGGCCCGGATCAGCGCCGCCAGCCGATCCGCCGGGTCGGTCCCGGCCACGGCCACCGCGTTGCGCCAGGTGTCGGCATAGATCGAATACTGGTATTCCAGCGCCGCGGCCAAAAGCATATCTTTGCTTTTAAAGTAGAAAACCGCGACCCCCTGGGACAGCCCGGCCGCATTCGCAACCGTTGCCAGAGTGGTGCGGGACAACCCGTTCTCAACAACCGAGCGCAGGGTTGCTTCGATCAGCTGCTTACGGCGGCGGTCGGCATTGTCCTTGCGTTCCTTGCGTTGCCGGGGCGGCGGCGGGGCTTTGGTGGTCATCCTGGCGGCTCCGGGTTTTCCATGTCGCATCTCTATCCTGTCCGCTCACATGAATAAAGTAGCCTAAAATTTATTTGAGCGCTCAAAAAACTTTACGAAGTTTGCGCGCCGGGGTATTCCTTGATCAACAAGAGGGAGCACGCGATGGGGCGTCACGACCGATATGATGCAATAATCGCCGGGGCGGGCCACAATGGCCTGACCACGGCCTGCTATCTGGCCAAGGCCGGGCTCAAGGTTCTGGTGGTCGAGAAGAACGACTGGATCGGCGGTGCCGCAGTCAGTCGCTCGCTGCACCCCGGCTGGACCTATTCGAACTGTTCCTATGTCTGTTCTCTGCTGCGGCGTGAGATCGTGCGCGACCTTGAATTGCCGCGCTTCGGGCTTCAGGTCATCCCTTACGAGGGCGGCGCGACCTTTACCCCCGATGGCGACTATTTCGCCTATTATTCGGATCACGACGACCTGCGGCGCGAGATCGCCCGGCACGAGCCACGCGATGTCGATGCCTATGGCCGGTTCAGCCAGACGGTGATGCGGCAATGCCGGTTCATCCGGCCGTTCCTGCTCAGAACTGCGCCCGATCCGGTGCGGATGCGTCCGCGCGATATCTCGGAACTGGCCTATCTGGTGCGCAAGGTGCACGGGCTGGGCGCGCGCGAGATCGGCGAGACGCTGCGGTTCTGGACCATGTCCATCGGCGACTTCCTGGACGAGCATTTCGAGAATGACCTGATCAAGGCGCATCTGGCCGGATCGGGTATCATCGGAACCGGGCTGGGCGTCTATTCGCCCGGGTCCGCCTATGTGCTGCTGCATCACTACATGGGGGATGTCGACGGAACCATCGGCGCCTGGGGGTTTGCCCGGGGTGGCATGGGGTCGATCAGCCGCGCGCTGGGACTGGCGTTTGAAGAGGCGGGGGGCACAATCGTGACCGGCTCAGGTATCGACAAGTTCCTGACCAGGGGTGGCAAGGTGACCGGCGTGGCGCTGGAAAACGGCGATACCTACGAGGCGCCTGTTGTCGCCTCGAACATGGATGTCAAACGGACCTTCCTGAAACACACCGACCGCGATGACCTGCCGGGCGATTTCCTGCGCGCGGTCGAGCGGTTCAAGATCCGGGGGTCGTCAGGCAAGCTGAATATCGCGCTGGATCGCCTGCCCGAGTTTCCGGCCGCACCCGCCGGGGCGCCATTCCTGCGCGGAGACATGCACTGTTCGACCTCGCTGGCCGAGCTTGAGCGTGCATATGACGACTGGAAGGACGGCCGCTGGTCGCAAAGCCCCTATTTCGACATGCTGATCCCCAGCCAGATCGACCCGACCATGGCGCCGCCGGGCAGCCATATGATGACCGTCTTTGTACAATACGCGCCCTATGATCTTGAGGTCGACGGCGTGCGCGACGCCGCCAACTGGACCGAGGAGCGTCGCCGCGCCTTTGCCGATTGCGTGTTGGACAAGATGTCGGCTGCCTGTCCGGATATCAAAGAGCGTGTGCAGCACGTGGAAATCCGCTCGCCGCTGGAACTTGAGACCGAGGTCGGGCTGACCGAGGGCAATATCTTTCAGGGCGAGTTGACCTTTGACCAACTGCTCTTCAACCGGCCGGTGCCGGGCTATGCCGACTATCGCTCGCCGATCCGGGGCCTCTATCTGGTGGGATCGTCCGCGCATCCCGGCGGTGGGGTCATGGCCGCACCCGGGGCGAATGCCGCGCGCGAAATCCTGATCGACCTGGGCCGCCGCAGCGGGCTGCCGGCCGAGGCCGCGTGAGGAGACGGGCAATGGAACAGTTCGATGCGATTGTGATCGGGGCGGGGCATAATGGCCTGACGGCAGCGGCGGTTCTGGCGGGCAAGGGTAAAAAGGTCCTTGTGCTGGAGCGCAGCACGTCGCTGGGCGGCATGATGGCGACAGGAACGCTGAACGGAGTTCAGCTGCCCCGTCTGGCCCATCTTCTTTACAACCTGAATCCGGCCGTGGTCAGGGATCTGGGTTTGAAGCTGGATACCAGACAGGTGCCTACAGTTGCCTTGTCCGAGGATGGTCGGCACGTGGTGATGGATGGGGCAGAGGCGCGGTTCGCCGATGGCACGGCACATCCCGATGCAGCGGCCTTTGCGACCTTGTACCAAAGGCTTGTGCGGTTTGGTACGTTGCTGGGTCAGCTTGCACAGGCAGCGCCGCCGGACCTGTCCGGGTCGCTGAGTCTGGCACAGGCGGGAGAACTGGGCGCGCTGGCGCGTCTTGGTTTGCGGCTGCGCCTTATGGGCAAGGCCGAGATGCGCGAATTCCTGCGGATCGTCCTGTCCAACGCTCAGGACCTTATACTCGACGAATTGACCGACGGGCCGTTGGCCGGTGCGCTGGCGGCGGACGCGGTGCGCGGTGCCTGGGCGGGCCCGTCGGCACCTGGCACGGTATTCTCGTTGATCTACCGGCTGGCACAGGGCGGCGGCGCCGCCCTGCCCTCGGGCGGGATGGACGCGGTGGTGTCCGCGTTTGCCAAGGCGGCAGAGGCCCGCGGCGCCACGATCCGGACCGGCGCCGCCGCACGGCGGATCGTCATCGAAGGTGACCGGGTCACGGGCGTCGAGCTGGCCGATGGCACACAGGTATCGGCGGAGATGGTGTTGTCTACGGCGGGTGCGGCGCAAAGCATGATGCTGGCCGGTCACGAGAGCTATGATATCGAGGCGGTCCGCAGGTTGCGGAATTTCCGCGCCAAGGGGACGGCTGCCAAGGTGAACATGGTTCTGAGTGGTGCGCCCGAGTTCAGTGGACTCTCGCGTGAACAGGCATCCGGGCGCCTGTTGATCGCACCGTCCGTGCGCGCGGTTGAAAAGGCCTTTAATCCGGTAAAATACGGTGGGGCTTCCGATGCGCCGATCATCGAGGCGGTGGCGCCGACGCTGACCGATCCGGACACCTCTGGAAAGCATGTGATCTCGGCGGTTGTTCAATATGTTCCCTATGCCCCCGACGGTGGCTGGACCGACACCGCACGCCAGACTGTGATCGACCAAGTTATCGCCGCCCTGGACCGATTCGCGCCGGGACTGACCGCTATGGTCACGGCCAGCGAACTGCTGACTCCTGCCGATATCGAGTCTGAGACCGGTGCGCCGGGCGGGCATTGGCATCATGGAGAGATGAGTTTCGATCAGCTCCTGTCGGTGCGCCCCGCCAATGGGCTGGCCCATTACCGCTTTGGCCCGGCGGGACTGTACCTTGCCGGGGCCGCCGCGCATCCGGGCGGCGATGTCACAGGCGCGCCGGGCAGGAATGCTGCGCTGAAGGCGCTGAAGGAGATGGCCGCATGAAGGATACGCGCCACGATCTGCCCCCCGAACATGTCCCGCTGGGCCTGATCCCGACACCGTTCCAGACCCGGCTGGAGCCGTTGAGCCGGACCAAGGACTGGATGAATTGGGCGGGCTACATCTCGCCCGCCGTACTGGATACGATGGAGTTCGAGTATTTCGCGATTCGCAACCAGGCGACGCTGTTCGATATTTCGCCCATGCACAAATATCGGATCTCCGGTCCCGAGGCGTTGGCGATGTTGAACCGGCTTGTCACCCGCGATGTGCGGAAACTGGCACCGGGGCGCGTCGCCTACGTGATGTGGTGCGACGAGGATGGCATGGTGATCGACGATGGAACGCTGTTCCGCCTGTCGGAAACCGAGTTCCGCCTGTGCTGCCAGGAACCACAGTTCTCGTGGCTACTGGATGCGGCCTGGGGCTATGATGTTCGGGTAGAGGACGAGTCTCACAGTGTTGCCGGACTGTCGTTGCAGGGGCCAACCTCGGCTTCGGTGTTACGCGGCGCAGGGTTCGAGATCGACCATCTCCGCCCGTTTGACCTGGCCGAGGTCGAGCCGGGGTTAGTGATTTCTCGAACCGGTTTCACTGGCGATCTGGGATATGAATTGTGGATCACACCGAACCGGGCGCTGACGCTTTGGGACCGGTTGTGGGACGCAGGGCAGACCTGGGGCATTCGCGCAATCGGCTATCACGCCTTGAACATGGCCAGGATCGAAGCCGGGTTCATTGCCGCCGGTGTCGAGTTCCAGCCGATCCATCACACCTTGCGGCTGCATCGCGGGCGAACGCCCTTGGAACTGGGTTTTGCTTGGCTGGTCGATTTCCAAAAGGGACATTTCAACGGTCGTCGCGCGCTGTTGGCCCACGTTGAACGCCGCTCACGTTCGATGATCGTCAAGCTCGACATCGGCGGGTTCAAACCGGCTGCGGACGCGCTGATCTATCACCGAAAGAAACGCGAAGTCGGGCATGTTACCTCGGCCATGTGGTCGCCGACGCTCAAGCGCAATATCGCGCTGGCCGAGATCCGCGCGCCCTTTGGCACCAACCAAACCAACGACCTCTGGGTCGAAATCTATCTCAATCAGGAAGGCGTCTGGCAGCGCCGCATGGCGCGCGCGACCGTCTTGTCGCAGCCGTTCTTCCGCAACCCCCGCGCCCGGGCGACGCCGCCGGCCGCATTTTGAAGAAGCAAGAAGAGCAAATCATGTCTGGAGCTCATTTGAAACCCATCAGCAACAGCCCCTCTGTAGAAGAGCTGCACGAGTGGGACCGCTTGCACAACCTCAAGCCCTGGTCGATGATGAACGCCTGGCGCGAGGAAGACGGGCAGATCATCGACCGGGGGGATGGCATCTATATGTGGGACAGCCACGGCCGCCGGATGATCGACGGACCGGGCGGCATGTGGTGCGTACAGATCGGCCATGGCAGGCGCGAAATGGCGGATGCCACCGCCGACCAGGTGATGAAACTGGCCTATTCGTCGCCCTTTTCGACGGGGACCGAGCCCGCCGCGATTCTGGCGCGCAAGCTGGCCGAATTCGCGCCGGGCGATCTGAACACCGTGTTCTTCACCACCGGCGGGTCGACGGCGGTCGATACCGCGCTGCGTGCGATGCATTTCCTGAACAACCGGCGTGGCATGCCGGGCAAGAAGATCGTGATCTCGCGCGAGCGTGCCTATCACGGATCGACCTATCTGTCGGCGACCGTATCCGGCAAGGAGCGCAATCGCACCTGGTTCGACAAGGAAAACCGGCTGGTGCATTTCCTGCCCGATGTCGATCCGTATCACCGCCCCGAGGGCATGAGCGTCGAGGCCTTCTGTGACCAGAAGGTCGAAGATCTGGAACAGGCGATCCTGGAGCTTGGCGCCGAAAACGTGGGCGCCTTTATCGCCGAACCGATCCTGTGTTCCGGCGGCGTGATCGTGCCGCCACCGGGGTATCACAAGCGCACGCTGGAGGTCTGCCGCAAGCATGACGTGCTTTACATCTCGGACGAGGTGGTGACCGGTTTTGGCCGCCTGGGGCACTGGTTCGCCTCGGAACCCGTATTTGACATCGTGCCCGACATGATCACCTGCGCAAAAGGGCTGACCTCCGGCTACCTGCCGCTTGGGGCCTGCATCATTTCGGACCGGATAATGGAGCAGATGACCGGACCCGAGGAGGTTTTGTTCTCGAACGGGTATACCTATTCGGCGCATCCGGTCAGTTGCGCTGCCGCGTTGAAGAACATCGAGATCATGGAGCGCGAGAACATCCTGGGCCATGTGTGCGAGGTCACGCCCTATTTTCAGGAGCGACTGCGCAGTTTCGCGAAGTTCCCGATTGTCGGCGACCTGCGCGGGATGGGGCTGTTGGGATGCATCGAGGGCAAGGTGACCGAGGGCCGGGCTTCGCTGGCCGAGGACAGCGATTTCGGGGCCCGGCTTGACATGATCTGTGAAGAAAACGGTTTGCTGCTGCGCCCGCTGATCAACATGGCTGTTTTCTCGCCACCATTGATCATCTCGAAAACGCAGATCGACATCATGTTCGACATCATCGAAGGCGCCTTGGAACAGGTTTCACGCGAAATGGGGATTGATGGCTGACCGCTTGGGATTTCGCTGTTGTACGGGCTGCGCAAAACGCTTGTCGGGGCGCGGTGCTGCGCCGTTAAATCGGGGCGGCGAACCCTTGGCATACGATTCGGGGGATATTCGAACCAGGCTGTAGAGAAGAAAATCCAAAGAACCAAAACAGGGAGTAAACTGATGAAACACCTCAGAAATGCGTTGCTGGTCTCGACCAGTATGGTGGCAGGTGCCGCTTTTGCCGGAGACGCCGAACTCGTCGTGTTCGACTGGGCCGGATACGAGGATCCCGAGTTCTATGTCAACTTCACCGAGAAACACGGTGATGCTCCGACTTTTGCCTTTTTCTCGGACGAGGAAGAAGCCTTTCAGAAACTGCGGGCGGGGTTCAAGGCGGATGCGGCACATCCCTGTTCCCAGTCGGTACCAAAATGGATGGACGCCGGATTGCTGGCACCCATCGACCCCTCGAAGATCACTGAATGGGACAACCTGGAACCCGGGTTCCGCGATATCAAGGCATATTGGAAGGACGGAAATCCCTATTTTGTACCGGTCGATTGGGGCAACACCGCAACGACGTATAACACGGAACTCCTGAAACCCGAGGATGTGCAATCGTTGAAGGCCTTTGCCGATCCCAAACATGCGGGCCGCGTGTCCATCGGCGATAGCGTCGACGATGCCTATGCCCTCGCATTTTTGGCAACCGGTGTGCACGACTGGACCAACGTTACCGACGCACAGATCGACGCCGCGTCGGATTTTCTGCGTCAGGTTCACCAGAACCTTCGGGCCTATTGGACCAGCGGATCGGAACTGGCGCAGATGATGCAGAGCGGCGAGGTCTACCTTGCCTGGGCCTGGAACGAGACCTTTGCGACCATGAGTGCCGAGGGCCATCCGGTCGCGATGAAGCGGGACACGGACGAAGGGTCGTCGAGCTGGGTTTGTGGATACTCGAAACTGGCCGATGCGCCGGGCAGCGAAGACAAGTTCTATGACTTCGTGAACGCCTGGCTGGCGCCACGGACGGCCGACTATATTGTGTCTGTCTGGGGATACGGGCATTCCAACGCCAAGGCGATGGGCAAGATGAATGCCGAGGATCTGGCCGCTGTGGGTCTGGAAACCTCGGACAATCTGCGGGCTGGCACCTTGTGGCAGGCGCCGACCAGCGCGGAAGTGCGTGAACGGCTGATTGCCGATTTCGAGAAGATTAAGGCCGGCTTCTGATCGGTTCAAATTGGAACAGGGCCGTCCGGAACCTGTCCGGGCGGCCTTTTGTCATGCGATGTTCCGAAGGTAGGTTTCGATAAACCACTGGGTGTAGCTTTCCATCGGGGCAAAGGGACCGGGTTCGTAGAACCGCGAATTCACCCCTTGCTGGTTCTTTTCGATGATCAGTTTGTCGCTTTCGGTGGTCACGTCCCAGAGCCAGGTCAGGCGGGCCTTGTCATAGTCGCGGCCCTCGATTGCGCCCTCGTGGACCAGCCAGATGATCTCTTGGATCGAGTTGTCCTTGTCCACCGGAATGAAGCGGTAAAGGACCGCGTGATCCGCATAGACCAGCATCGGGTTCAGGATACCGACATAGATGTCGGATGCCGCATCATCCCACCCGGTGAGATCGCCCAGCAAGGGGGCCAGCGGCTTGCCGTCTTCACTGCCGGTCCGGTACCCGTCGAACAGGGCGTAACGGCGATAGTAAGTGTCTATCGACCCTTGAGGCTTGTTCCGGCCGGTCGCGTCGAGCAGATCGGCCGGGGCGCCAGTTTCCGCCGCTCTTGCGCCGACCTCGGCATTCAGGGGTTCGTGCAAACGGTCGGGCAAATGGATCACGTGGCTACGCGAGAACTCGGGATGGGCCGATGTGCAGTGGTAGCATTCGTTGTAGTTCTCGACGAGCAGTTTCCAGTTGGCGGCCACCGGATAGGAGGCTCGCGCGGCTATCTTGGTGCGGGCAAGTCCAAAGGGCGCAACCATCGGTTCCAGCAAGGTCCGGGCGGTTGAGAAATCTTCGGGCGTATCCGACAGCGACACGTAGATGAGCCCGTGGAACACTTCGACCGAGAACCTTTTCAGCCCCAGATTGGCCTTGTTGGTCTCGGCCCCCATCAGGCGCGCGGAAAACAGGCTGCCATCCAGGTTGTAGACCCAGGCGTGATAGGGGCAGGAAAAACGGCTGACATTGCCACGGGGTTCCAGGCAGACACGTGACCCACGGTGCCGACACACGTTCGCAAGGGCGTGAAACGCGCCTTCGCGGTCGCGGACGACGATCACGCTCTCGCCCAGAAGATCGAACAACAGATAGTCGCCCGGATGCGGCAATTCACTGATGTGGCCAGCAAGATGCCATTCCCGCAGGAAGACGCGGTCGATATCGCGCTGAAACACGGCGTCAGAGGTATAGAACGGTTGTTCCAGGGCGTAGCCGGGCTTGTAACCCGCGATCAGATCGGTGACCTCATCCTGCCACGGAGTAGGATGCAGTGTGGGTTTTCCAGTCATGCTGACCCTCCTTTGAAGCGGGGCGTTGGAAATCTGTCGTCGTGTCAGCGAAAGACGATGATGGAATCGGTGGCGAAGCCGACGCGCGCGGTTCCACCGGGGCGCAGGACCGCACGGCCTGCTGTGTTGCGCATGGAGATTGTGACCGGCGCCTCCAGGCCGTTCAGCCGAACCGAGTAGTAGGTCATGTCGCCATAGTAGGATGTCTCGACAACTTCGCCCTCGACGATGCGCTCGGCGCTTGGGGCGCCGTCAATCAGAATGGTCATCATCTCGGGCCGCACGCCAACGCGATGGATCTCTTCCGGTTTCATGCCGTTAGGCAGGTCCGCGCGCGAAATGGCGATCTGTCCCAGCGCCTGAACGTCGAGCGAAACATGTGTTTCAGTCGATTCCGTGGCCCGCGCTTCGAGAAAATTCATCACGCCAATAAAGGATGCGACCCTTTGGTTGACGGGTCGGCGATAGAGGTCTTCGGGTGTGGCCAGTTGTTCGATCCGCCCGTCAAACATCACGGCGATACGGTCGGACATGATGAGCGCTTCTTCCTGGTCATGGGTCACCAGGATGAACGTGATGCCGACCGAGCGCTGCAACTGGCGCAGTTCCAGCTGCATCTGATCGCGCAATTTCTTGTCGAGCGCAGACAGAGGCTCGTCCAGCAGAACAACCTTGGGTTTCATGATCAGCGCGCGGGCCAGCGCGACCCGCTGGCGTTGACCGCCCGAAAGCGTATGGGCCGCGCGCGGGCCGTATCCGCCAAGATCGACCATCTCGAGCGCCTGTTCCACCTCACGCTTGTACTCGGTCTTGGGCAGGCGGCGTTTCTTCAACCCATAGCCGACATTGTCGGCCACGCTGAGATGCGGAAAGATCGCATAGCTCTGGAACACCATATTGGTGGGCCGGTGGTTCGCCGCGATCCCGGCCATGGCCTTGTCGTCTATGGTGATGGTTCCTGTCGTGGGATCATCGAACCCCGCGATCATGCGCAGTAGGGTTGTCTTGCCACAGCCAGAAGGACCCAGAAGCGAAAAGAATTCGCCTTCGCGAATGTTCGCCGTGATCCCCTTGAGCGCCTGGACAGCACCGAAGGTCTTGGTGACGCCGTCCAGTTCGATGATCGTGCGCGCGTGCGGTTTTTCAGTGTCGAGCATGGTCAGATCAGCCCTTCGGTTGTCGAGGCGTCAAGGCCGCGGCGCGTGGCCGAACGGCGACGGAAGAATTCAGCGAGTATGAGCAGGGTCACGGTAAGGACCAGCAATATGGTCCCCAGCGCCATGATGCTGGGCAGCTTTGTCGGAAAGCGCATCTGGCTCCAGATGTATACCGGCAGGGTGACCTCGGTGCCGGTCAGGAAGAACGCGATGATGAACTCGTCCAGCGAGATCGTGAAGGTGATCAGCAGGCTGGAGATCACACCGGGCATGACCAGCGGAAAGGTCACGCGGCGAAAGGTGCCCCAGTGGGTTTCGCCCAAATCGAAAGACGCTTCTTCCACGCTGGGATCGAGGCCGCGAAAGGCGGAACTGAGAACCGCGATCGAAAACGGGGTGCAGACCAGCACATGCCCGAGAACGACCGTCCACAAGGACAGGCTGAGCCCAAGCTGGATCAGAACGATTAGCAGGGCGACGGCTATGATGATTTCCGGCAGCACCAAGGGAAGCATGACCAGACCCATGATCCCCCGTTGAAAGGGGAAGGTATATCGGGCCACGGCGCGGGCGGCGAAAAGCCCCAGGGCCGTGCTGATGATCGCGGTCGAGACCGACACCAGCATACTGTTCCAGACCGCGTCGTGCAGCGCCTGGGTCGTCCAAAGGACCCCGAACCACTCGGTTGTGAATCCGCTGAGCGGAAAAGCGATGATGGTGGCGCTGTTGAAGGCGAAGATCGGCAGCAGAATGACCGGTGCATAGAGAAACACCATGTAGACGATCGCGTAAACGTTCAGCCAGCTCAGGTTTTTCCGACGGTTCGACATGGTCAGTCTGCGCCTCCGCGCCCGATTTTGCGTGTCGCGAAGAAGATCAGCAGGCTGATACCACCGACGATGAACATCGATGACACCGCAAGCGCCGCACCGAGCGGGGCGTTGTTCGCCTTGCCGAACTGTACCTGGATCATGTTCGAGATCATCAGCCCTTCGGTTCCACCGACCAGGCGCGGGGTGATGTAATCGCCTACTGTCGGGATCAGAACGATGATCGTGGCGGCCACGACACCCGGCATGGCCAGAGGCAAAGTGATGCGGAAGAAGCTGCGCACCGGCCCGTCGCCAAGATCCTTGGCCGCTTCGAGCAGCGAACGGTCGATCCGCTCCAATGCGACAAAGATTGGCAGGATCGCGAACGGGGCCCAGGCATGGGCCAGCGTGATCACCACGGCGTTGGCGTTGTAGAGGATGAACGAAAGCGGTTCGTCGATCAGGCCAAGCCCAAGCAGCGCCGAATTCAGAACTCCGTTATATCCCAGGATCACCTTCCACAGGAATACCCGCAGCAGGTAGCTTGTCCAGAACGGCACCGTGATCAGGAACAGCCAGAGCGACTTGCGTTGATGTACGTGAAACGAAACGTAGTAGGCGATGGGAAAGGCCAGAAGCACGGTCGCCACGGTGACAACCAGCGAAATCCTGAGCGAGCGCAGCGTGAGTTCGCGATATAGCGGGTCGGTCCAGGCCTCGCGGTAATTGGCGAGGGTGAATGTCGTGTCCAGATCAAGATAGTTCTGGGTCCAGAAGCTGAACGTCACCACCATCGCCAACGGAGCGGCGAGAAGGAGGAGAGCATAGGCGAATGGTGGGCCGACGAGTATCAGGCCTTGCCTTCGGTCACGGTCGATCAGTTGCGCAACTCCCTGCTTGTCGGTCCGGGCCTGTTCTGCTGGCGTGGTTCCGACAGATTATCCTTTTTCCCTACGTCGGCAATTCCCAGGATTGCCCGGCCTTCTGCCGCAAAAAGTCATTTCGTTCCTTCAGGGTTCCCGGTTCTGGCTCTGCCTCGGCCAGCACGGGGAAGACATCTCGCAACTGGTCATGATAGCTCATGACACCAACTTCGAGATCCGACAATAGAACGCCGTCATACGCCGATGAAAACGCCGCCTCCCAGGTCCATTTCGTCAGCATCTCGTCCTCGCGCGATGTGATGCGGTCGATCCGGCCAGAGAGATATCTTGCCGCGCGCATGCGGCGGTCTTCGTCCGGGTGACGGTACACCGCGCCGCGCTGGATGGTTCGGCCAACCTCGACCGGGATTTCCTGATAAAAATAGATCGAGTCGGGGTAGAGCCCGAAGACGAAGTTCGGGAACACGCCGATGTAAAGCCAGGCTTGCTTGTGATCGGCATCCAGTTCCGGGACATGCGGCAGGATCTTCTTGTAGTTCCGCACGCTCCAGAGACGGCCATCGCCCGCCCGAAAGCGCGAAAAGGAGCGGGATGTCCCGTCACGAAAGGGCTCGTCGAAATAGTTTTTCCCGAACAGGTCATCCAGCCCCGGATGCGCCATCGGGACGTGATAGCCCTCGTTGTCGACATCGCGAATGCATTTCCAGTTCACCTCGACCTCGGTTGACCAGACCCCGTTTCCGTCGGGCACCATCCGGTCCATTCTGTATTGGGCCAGTTCCGGAGCCCATCGGCCAAGCAGTTCCGCCACCGAGGGTTGTGGCCCGGGTTGAAATCGAACAAAGACGAACCCATTCCAGATTTCCGACTCAAGAGGCTTCAGTCCCCATTCGACCGGATCAAGGTCCGGCAGGCTGTCGGGTTGAGCGGGGCTTCTGAGGGTGCCGTCCAGATTGTAGACCCAACCGTGAAATGGACAGATGATCGAGTTGCGGCAGTTGCCACGTTCGTCTCCCAGCACCCGGCTGCCGCGATGGCGGCAAAGATTGTGGAAGGCGCGGACTGTACCATTGGAATCGCGCACGACCAGCGCGCGATCGCCCGCGATGTCGCAGGTAAAGAAATCGCCTGGATTGGGTATGTGGTTGACATGGCAGATCACCTGCCAATGACGGCGGAACAGATCTTCTTTTTCCTGCTCCAGCAAGTCCTGGCTGAAGTATCCCCAGGCTGGCAAGCCGCTACGATCCCGAGCGGCCTCGGTGCCTTGTGGCGGATTTTGAGTGCGCTCCGTTGTCATGTCCCTGTCCAATATTTTTTTGAGCGGTTAAATAAATTTTAGTCTAGACTTGCCGTGCAGGCAAGATGAAAGCTGGTGCCAAGTGGTGAGCAACGGCTAGTATTGCCGCAGATCAGCAAGGGATCAGAAACATGGCGCAGACGGCGAAAGATGTCGAAAACCCGGATTACGACGAACATGCGATTGCCTTTCTTGAGCTTTTGTGGGGCAAAGGTCATCTGTCGCCGGGCGGCACAGATGAGGTGGATCGTATCGTCGCCGATATAGATTTTGCCGGTCTGCGGGTGCTGGATATCGGATGCGGATCAGGTGGCAACGCCTTGCATCTGGCGCAAACAAGGTCTTTGAAACACATCACCGGCTTCGATGTTGAAGGTCCGGTGGTTGAAGTTGCGACGCGCCGCGCGGCAGAAGAGGGGCTTGTCGATCGCGCGAGTTTTGTCCGGGCCGATCCCGGACCTTTGCCTTTCGATGATGGCGCTTTCGATCTGGTGTTTTCCAAGGATTCGCTGCTGCACGTTCCCGACAAGGATGCGCTTGCCGCCGAGATCCATCGCGTTCTGACCCCGGGTGGGCAGGTGGCTGTCGGGGACTGGATGATCGGTCATGACGGGCCCATGTCAGCAGAAATGGCAGCCTATGTCGCGGCTGAGGATCTGGGTTTCGCGATGGGGTCGCCGGACCGCTACCGCACTGCCATGGAAGGTGCGGGGTTCACCGAGGTTCGGGTCGTTTCCCGCAACCCGTGGTATCTGGAGCGCGCAAGGGTTGAGTTAAGAGAGCTGAAGGATACCCGCTACGCGGAATTCTGCGCTGCTTGCGGCGAGGATTACATCGAACATCAGATCACCACCTGGACATTGATGATCAGGGTTCTTGAAACGGGCGAGCATTGTCCGTCGCATCTGTTTGCAAGGAAACCAGGTATTGCCAAGTTGTTGACCTAAGACGTTTCGGGGAAAACCTGAATTGGGGTATTGAACGAACCCGCTGACGCGGGAGGGGGGCGTAGCTATTGGCGGGAATGGCCCCCTGGCGGGAAGGTTTGGTTGCTGAGGCCAACCTTTATCAGGAGACCATCCCATGGCTGATGCCACATCAGCGGTAAACCTGCTGCGCCGCCGTATGATCGACGACATGACGCTTCGCAACCTGCAGCCGGCCACGCAACGATCCTATCTTCATGCCGTTGCGAAGTTCAGCCGGTATTTCGACTGTTCGCCGGATCGACTGGGGCTGGAGGATGTCCGTGCCTTTCAGGCCTACCCTGTATCGCAGGGTATTTCCTGGCCAGCTTTGAATCAGACGGTCTGCGCCTTGCGCCTCTTCTACGGTGTGACGCCGAACCGGGCAGAGATCCCGGAACGGATCGCCTATGCGCGCACGCCACGCAAACTGCCAACGATCCTGAGCGCCGACGAGGTTGTGCGTTTTCTTGAGGCGGTGCCGTCGCTGAAGGCACGCGCTGCCCTGGCGACGGCCTATGCCGCGGGCCTGCGTGCCTCCGAGGTGGTCAGTTTGAAGGTCACGGATATCGACAGCGATCGCATGCAGATCCAGGTCCGTCATGGCAAAGGAGCCGGGGACCGGACCGTCATGCTCTCGCCGCAGCTTCTCGGCATGTTGCGGACATACTGGCGCCTGGCGCATCCGAATGACTGGCTGTTTCCCGGCCGTGGCGACAAACCGATTGATGTGCAGGTGCTGCATTCCGCCTGCCGGTCCGCAACCAAAGCGGCGGGACTGACCAAGAAGGTCAGCGTGCACACGCTGCGACACAGCTTCGCCACCCATATGCTGGAGAACGGTGTCGATATCCGCGTCATCCAGGTGCTGCTCGGGCCCGCCAACCTGTCGACAACTGCGCGCTACACGCAGGTTGCCGCGACGACGATCGCGAAGACACAAAGCCCGTTCGATCGCCTGAACCTTGAGGTGGTGCCGCCCGACTGAGACGCGCCATGCGCCCGGCCCTGGAGGTGGCGGATATCTTCCGTCGCCATGGCTCTGCCTATGTTCAGGCTCACGACGGCCATCTCGACCGCGTAGAGCGCCGCGTGATGTCCGCGATTGAACTGTGCCGCACCTCTGCTCTTGGCGGCCATGTCGAGGGCTGCCAGACCTGCGGAACGGTGCGCGTAGCCTACAATTCTTGCCGCAACCGGCATTGCCCCAAATGCCAGGGGGCGGCGGCGCGTGACTGGCTGGAGGCGCGGGCGGGCGATCTGCTGCCGGTCCCCTATTTCCACGTGGTCTTCACTCTGCCTGCCGAGATTGCAACCATTGCCTTCCAGAACAAGAAGATCGCTTACGACATCCTGTTCAAGTCCGCCGCCGAGACCCTGCGCATCATTGCGGCTGACCCAAGGCATCTCGGCGCCGAGATCGGCCTCATCGCGGTACTGCACAGCTGGGGCCAGACCCTGAGTTACCATCCCCATCTTCATTGCATCGTGCCAGGCGGCGGTCCGTCGCCGGACGGCAGCTGCTGGATCGCCTGCCGCCTTCGAGGCCGGGCAGTTGCAGTTCTTCGGCGAGATTGAAGGATTGGCCGACCTGCCAGCCTTTGCCCGGATGCTGACTTCGGCAAGCCGCCGCGACTGTGTTGTTAATGCCAAACCACCCTTTGGCGGGCCAGAACAGGTGCTGGCCTATCTCAGCCGCTATACGCATCGCGTCGCCATCTCCATTTCCCGCCTGATCAGCATAGAGGATAGCAGGGTAACCTTCCGCTGGCGCGACTATCGTCGTGGCCGCCGACCCGGACGGATGACCCTCGACGCCGGTGAGTTCATCCGGCGGTTCCTTCTGCGCACCTTGCCGGATGGCGTTCACCGCATCCGCCATTACGGCTTTCTCGCAAACGGGCAGCGCACCGCCCGTCTCACAGCCTGCCGGGTACTGCTGGCCGCCGGGACACTAGAGGCAGCCGACCGCGTCCGACCCAAAACAAGCCCGGCACCCGTTCCGCGCCCTTGCCCCTGCTGCGGTCGACCGATGGTCATTCTCGCCGTCCGGCATCACGGCCAGGCACCACCCGTCGGACCGTTCTGGAATGACAGCTCATGAGCACTCGGGGCAAACCATCGCCACGCGATCTGCAGCCGGTCTGCACGAGGACTGGCCAGATGGCCTGCCGGCAGGCGACCCGGTTGTGCCGGTGCCGGTCGTCGCGAGAAATGATCCGCCACCAGACCAGCCCGCTGCGACGGTCCCAGGATGCTGATGTCAGCCACGGCAGAACCCCGACCGGGGCGCATAACCATCGCATCCGCCGTCGCGCCCAATACCCCAGGCTAGCACCAAGCCCAAATCGCCATAGCGCCAAACCAGCCCCCAAGTTCGTTCAATCCGGCCTCAATGAGTGCGCGCACAGCGCTGGGACGCACGAGACCCGCCGCGCGACCTCACAGAACCCTCCAGATTCACATGCAGGTCAGTTTGTGTTTCATCCCGTTTGGGAGGATAGATCATGCCAGCACCTTTGCCATCAGCGCTTCGGGCGCGGTTTCAGAGATACATTGAAGAAGGTTTAAGTGGGCGCGCGGCGGCGCTTCGCCTGAAGCTGTCACCAGCTACGGGAACTCGCTGGGCGCGGCAGGTCAAGACCTGAGGTCGCGCGGCTCCTGCGCCTAAGGGTCGCCCCGTGATACTGGCAAACTGGGCCCACATCGGGCCTTCTTTGAAGAGCTGGTGACGC
This sequence comes from Ruegeria sp. YKSF57, assembly GCF_059612585.1. Lineage (NCBI taxonomy): Bacteria > Pseudomonadati > Pseudomonadota > Alphaproteobacteria > Rhodobacterales > Roseobacteraceae > Ruegeria > Ruegeria sp. YKSF57. The sequence goes on from NZ_JBXWQW010000034.1 coordinate 46,064, forward strand.
AAGACCCGGACATCACGCTCTTTGAACCGAGGGATGCCTTGGCCGACGCTGAAGGGGTGCAGGTGCATCATTCCTCCATCGCTGATCTTCTGTCCCGCCTGGGGTTCACGTACAAAAAAGTCGCTGGTCGCCACCGAACGCCGCCGTGCCAAGGTAAGACAGCAAAGAGCCGATTGGCTCACGAATCGCGCACCAGCCATAGCGGCGCTACCTGAACGCGTTGTCTTCATTGACGAAACTGCTATGAAAACCAACCTCGCGCCTGCGCGGTTGGGCCACCTGCGGCGAACGGCTGATGATGGACGCTCCTTTTGGAAGCTGGGGGACGCAAACCCTGATCGCGGGGTTGGCCCAAGACGCTTTAATCGCTCCATGGGTCATCAAGGGTGCAATGGACGGCCCCGCCTTCGCTGCATACATCCGCCACGTACTGATCCTCGAGATCGCACCCGGCACCGTAATCATCCTCGACAATCTCGCCACTCACCGGAACAAGGGGGCTGCCCAAGCCCTGCGCGAACACGGCTGCTAGTTCCTTTACCTTCCACCGTACACACCCGATCTCAATCCTATCGAACAGGCCTTCTCAAAGGTCAAGGCTCACCTCCGACGGATCGGCGCGAGGACCTTCACCGAAGTATTCGATGCCATCGCGGAAATCTGCGATCTCTACGAACCCACCGAGTGCCAAAACTACTTCAAGGCTGCCGGGTATGCATCAAGTTAATCCCGAAACGCTTTAAGCATGTAAGGTATTGGCGAAGGCAGGTTCAGGCTGTCATTTCCGCAGTGCAATCGTTCCAGAGGTTGAAGGCGTCGGAACGAGCGTGGCGGTATGAGTTTGCGTTGAGTTGATATCGGCGGGGACGGAAGATCAGGTTGATTTGGTCATGCGCGGACAGAAATCTCTGAGCCTGCAGGTGAAACTTGAACTTGCCGAATAGCTTCTCTCTTTTGCGGGTTGCTCAGTGCGAGACTTCGATCGCGTTGTTGAGACCTTTGTGGGTGCGATGGTCAGTGTCCGGTGCCAGTGTTTTGATCGGTTTGACATAGCTGCGCAGTTTGTCCATCGCCCGGCAGTGCATTGCGAATGCAATGTCACGAGAGGGGGGATAACGACCCTGGGTTCG
>NZ_JBXWQW010000035.1:0-45562 GCF_059612585.1 Ruegeria sp. YKSF57
GCTTGATCCACGTGGATTGATGCAATGGTTGGCGACCCTCCCCGAAAAGAACGGGGCCTGCGTCGAATGTGGCGCAGGTCTTGGAGAGCTGTCGGCATTCCTAAAACCCTACTTTACCACTGTGGTGGCGACGGACGTGGCGCCACCCCGATTGCAACAGACGCCGGTCAAGGTTGTTAAGGCAGCTGCCGAGAAGCTTCCGGTGAGAGAGCAGAGTGTCGATTTGCTGTTTTCCATGCAGGCGCTACACCACTTTGATCTTTCGGCACATCTTGCCGAAGCTCAACGAGTTGTGCGAACGGGTGGCGTTTTCGCAGCATTGGCGTGGGGCGAGATTTCACTGCCTCCGCGTGTACGGGCTGCATACCAAACTCTTTTCGAAGTCATTGGCCCCCATTGGGAATGCGCGCGCGAATGGGTGATTTCAGGATATGAGGGGTTGTCGCTTCCGGGCACCGTGATCGAGGTGCCTGCTGCAATGATGCGGCGCCAGATGACTTTACCTGCCCTTGAAGCAGAGTTTGCAAAATGGAGCGCAGTGCAGAATGCACTGCGAGCAGGAGTTTCGCTTGAGGAACCTGACTACGACGAGATGCCTTTCTCCGACGACGCCGAATTCGATGTGTTTTGGCCGATCGTTGGACAGGTCTTCCGCCTCTAAACCTAATCCCAGATCAAGGCGGCCACTGGGTTTTCTTCTGCCATGCGGTTCATGGGACAGTCCGGGCAGGTCTTGGAGCTAGGGACATTCTCACAGCCCTTGCACTCCTGAACTGATTTCTCGGCATCCATTATTGTCCGCCGGAGTGAAAGTGCCCGCTCGGCCTTTCGGCTCAACTGCTCAGCCAGGTCTTCGAGCAAGGCGCCAACGGAGAGACAAGAAGAATTCCCGGTTGAATGCTTTGATCGTTCCTGCGCGATCTCCGCGACGGTTTCCAACGGAATATCGAGCGCACGCAACTGTCGCATGAGCTGTGCAACCGCGAGGTCCTCTTCATCATATTGACGCGTACCGCCTTCAGATCTGCCAGGCGTAATGATCCCAAGCTGCTCGTAGTGGCGCAGCATTCGCTCGGTTAGACCAGTTGCTTGTACCAATTCGCCAATTTTCATGCATCGGTCTCGTCTAGTTTTTTCCTGGATCTGGCATCGGCGTCAGATAAGCAACAATATAGATGTGGACTATGTAAGGTCAAATAGGGCTCAGAACCGCCTAACGCCCGCGTGGCAATGCCGGTGCAACAGGCTGATCGAGACCGGTCATCCGGGGGATCGGGCCAAGTCTTTGATCTTGTATCATGTTGCTCAATGCGTGGTCATAGGCAAGTCAGGAGCCGTAGTTCGCGCATGGGCGGCAAAACCGAAGTGTGAGCCCATCCTGTGAATTTGATTTTCTCGCTGCGCGCGCTCGCAGCACAGATTTTGCCGCGCGCGCATCATCTTTAGTACGACAATGCAGCGAGAAGAGCGGCCATTCGTGCCAGGCGCAGCGAGACTTCTTCAGGCAAGGAACGAGTCGCGGACTGAGCGAGCATCTAGCTAATTGACTGCAGTGTCTGGTTTGCTTTGCATTGCGGTATTTCGCTTCAAGAGAAATGGCACAAGGAAGGTCCTCTCCTTTGTCGCCGACACACCGTCGCAACGTCCCCGCAGCGGCCATTCGATATCTCGTTGCGCAATCTCAATCTGTCTGAAGTTTCACAGTGTGTTCTATCGCAAAGGATAGTTCCGAACGCCAAGGACATCCGTCCTGGAACCGAGGGAATCAACTGGCCACTTTCCGGCGTTGGCATCTGAAAGCAGAAACCGTGAGCCTGGAAATGTGCTGAAGGGTCGTTCCTTACAGAAGTTCCTTGTTCGATTATTCTTCATGTTTTCAAACCCATAGAGACTGCCTTGCGCTGGTAATTAGGAGCGCTGCCAGATTCATTGACCGAACTATATCTAATGATATATCAGATGAGGTATCAATAATTCGAACAGGGCGACGCCATGCTTTCCGACGATTACGCGATTCAAGGAGTGCTTAACGAAGCAGCGATCCCAAGCCTGGGCCAGTTTGACGTGATCGTTGCCGGTGGTGGCGCTGCGGGTGTCTCGGCAGCAACGAACATCGCCCGAAAAGGGCATCAGGTTCTCATGATCGAGCGCTACGGTTTCTGCGGCGGTGGAGCGGTTGCCGGTATGTCGGGCACGATTTGCGGTCTCTACATGTCCAGCGATCGGAACGCCAATCGTGCCGAGCAAGTCGTGTTCGGTTTTGCCGACGAGTTCCGCAAGCGGTTGATCGCGCGTGGCGGTCTTACGGAACCGCAGCGCTATGGCAAGACCTGGACGGTCACGCATGACCCGCACATGTGGCGCGAAAACGCGGACGACTTTTTGTCCGATGCAGGCGTGAACATTCTCTACCATTCCCGCGTCGTGGGCGTGCTGCGAGATGGGGCTGCCGTGCGTGGCGTGATAGTTGACACGAAATCCGGCCTGGCCAGGATTGAAGCCAAGCTGGTTGTTGATGCCAGTGGCGACGCCGATGTCGTGCACCGCGCCGGCTGGGCGACCACCAAGGGGCAGGACGGCACCATCCAGAACCCGACGATGATCTTCCGGTTGGGCAATGTCGATGTGGGCGCTTACCTGGAGTACTGGGGCGATAACACGATCAGCCCGGCACACGTCGTCGAGGCGTTGATCGAGGCCGAGAACAGCGGCAATTACCATCTTCCGCGCAAGAAGATCTGGATCTTTCCGACCTCGCGCCCGAACGAGCTCATGGTCAACGCCACCCGCATCCTGGGCCGTGACGGGCGCGATCTGGATGTGACCAACCCGGTTGATCACACAGAAGCAGAAATCGTCGCCCGCCATCAGGTTCGGGAATATGCGCGGTTCCTAAAGGACAAGGTGCCGGGCTGTGCTGACAGCTATGTCGTCGATACCGGGGTCGAGGTCGGTATTCGCCAGACCCGCTCGATTGTCGGGGTCAAACGTCTGACCAACCAGGACGTGGTGGGGCGCCACAAACATGCCGATGGTGTCGTGCGCTGCCCCTGGCCGATCGAGTTGCATTCCGGCCAGAAGCCCAAGGTCGAATGGCTGCTGGACGACTATTACGAAATTCCTTTCGGCACGCTCATTCCCGAGATTGGCGAGAACATCATCGTCGCCGGGCGCTGTCTTTCCGCTGAACACGAGGCCTTGGCCTCTGCCAGGGTCACTGCACAATGCTTTGGTTATGGCCACGCGGCGGCTGTGGCAGCGGACATCGCGCTGCGTGACGGCGTCGCCCTGCGCAACATCCGAGGCGAAGACGTTCGCGACATCCTGAACCGCGAAGGGGCCGCACTGGACTGATTTTGCGGACTTTCCAAAAGCAATCAATGTCCAACCCTAGGAGGAAACCCATGAATTTTGCAAAATCCCTGATGGCTGGTGCTGCAGCGCTGGCTCTGTCGGCGACAGCGTCGCTGTCGGACAGCTACGACTGGAAACTCCAGTCATTCTGGGGCGGCGGATCTGCGCCTCAACTCGTCATTGAACAATTCGCGGCTAACATGACTGCGGCCTCGGGCGGGGACATCAACATCACTGTCCTTCCCAACAAGGCCATTGTCGCCCACAACCAGACGCTGCAGGCCGTAGGCTCGGGCATTCTCGATATGCAAAAGAGCACGCCATGCTACTATGCCGGTGTCGACGCGGCCTTCGGCCTGCTGTGCGAAATGAACGCGGGCTATTCCAACGTCTATCAGTTTCTCACCTGGTACTATCAGGGCGGTGGCCTTGAACTGGCCCGCAATATCTATGCCGAGCATGGGCTATACTTTATCGGGCCGGTGCCGTGGGGCGTGGAATCCATCCCCATGAAGGAACCGATCCGTACGGTTGCCGAATTTGAAGGCGTGAAGATACGAATGCCTGAGGGGCCGTCTTCCGATCTTTTCCGGGCAATCGGAGCGGCGCCCGTTTCGGTGCACGGTTCCGAGGTTTACACCTCGCTCGAAAAGGGTGTGATCTCGGCCACGGACTGGTCGACGATTTCGATCAACGACGGCGCGGGCCTGCATAATGTCGCACCCTACGCGATCTATCCGGGCATCCACTCGATCCCGATGGGCGACGTATCGATGAATCTCGAAACCTGGAACAGCCTGGATGCCAAAACCCAGACCCTTCTAGAACTTGGTGTGCGGACGTTGGCGCTTGATATGCTTCAGACTTTCGAAAAGGCAGACGCCGAGGTGCTGGCGGCGGCCGAAGAAAAGGGCATCACCCTGATCGACTGGGCGCCGGAAGAACGCGCCAAGTTCCGCGCGGCTGCACAGGAAATCTGGGCAGCAACGGCGGCAAAAAGCCCCCACGCCCAGGAAGTCTACGAAAGCCAGATCGCCTGGCTGAAATCCATCGGTCAGATCGACTGATCTCTTCCAACTGCCGGGCCGTGATCGGCCCGGCTTTTTTCTTCGAGGACCACCATGGAACTGCCAGAGCCCGATGCGCGCAGCCCGTCTCTCCCCTGGGTGCTGAAACCGGTCGAGATTGCCAGCTATGGCTTTGCCATCTGCGTCGCCATCATCGGCTTTGAGGTGGTGATGCGTTACGGCTTTAATGCACCGCGGATTTGGGTGCAGGACATGGTCGTCATGCTGGTTGGGGGCTGTTTCGCGATTGGCGGCATCGTTGTGCTTTACGAAGGCAGCCATATCAGGATTACCGCGATCTACGACAACGTGCCTGAGCGGGTGCAGCGGTGGCTGGACTTGCTGGCGGCCATCGTTGCCGCAGCCTATCTGGCATTGGTGGGCTATGGCGCATGGGTCAATGCACGCCTGTCGATCAAACTCAATGAAACAACCGGAACCAGTTGGGACTCGCCCTTGCCGATGATCCTGAAATCCGTGTTGCTGGTCAGCGCGGGCATCATGTGCGTGATCGCCGTGACGCAAATCTTCCGTTCGATGAAACGCCTGGTGGCATAGGATCATGGGTATCGGACTGATCACGCTGATCCTTGTCATCGGCATCCTGTTTTTATTGTTCGCGGGCGTGCCGCTGGCCTTTTCCACGGGGATCATGGCCGCAGCCCTGATCCTGATGGAGTTCGGCCCGACGGGTCTCAGCCTCATCGCCACCCGCATCTACGATCTGATGGCGGATTTTTCCTTCGTGGCGGTGCCGCTCTTCGTGATGATGGGGCTGGTTCTGGAGAAATCAGGGGTCACCAACGATCTGTTTCGTGCCATGTCGATGCTGGGCGGCAAGATACGCGGCGGACTGGCGGTTCAGACACTGGCGGTTTCGGTTCTGCTGGCCGCAATGTCCGGCATCATCGGCGGCGAGATCGTCCTCTTGGGCCTGATCGCCCTGCCGGAAATGCTGAAACGCGGATACGACAAGAAATTGGCCGTGGGCGTTGTTTGTGCCGGGGGGTCCCTCGGTACGATGATCCCGCCGTCGATCGTGCTGATCGTTTATGGGCTGACCACGGATACTGGTGTGGGTGAGCTGTTCCTTGCCGTGCTACTGCCCGGCTTGATGCTGGCCGGCCTATATGTGGTCTATGTCATGGTGACGGCGACGATCTGGCCGGACAAGGCGCCGCCGCTTCCGCCTGAAGAACGCGACATGCCACGCGCCGAGAAGATGGCGGTTATGCGTGGTGCCATCTTGCCTGTCGCCGTGGCCGCCTGGGTGCTGACCTGTATCTATACCGGCATCACGTCCTTTATCGAAGCCGCCGCCATGGGTGTCATCGGCGCGCTGATCTCGGCCGCGGTCAAGGGCACCTTCTCGCTCGGTCTCATCCGGGACGTCTGCAATCAGACCCTGCGCATCTGTGGCATGATCATGTGGATCGTGTTCGGCGCAACCGCCCTCATCGGCGTCTACAATTTCTTCGGCGGTGCGGCCTATGTCACCTCGGCCATCAACGGGCTCGACTGGTCGCCGCTGGCGATCCTGATCGTGATGATGCTGATCCTCTTTGTGCTTGGCATGTTCATGGACTGGATCGGCATCCTGCTTCTGACCATGCCTATCTTCGTGCCGATCATCATCGGCTTCGGCTATGACCCGATCTGGTTCGGCGTTCTGTTCACCATGAACATGCAGATGTCCTATCTGACGCCGCCCTTCGGCCCGGCCGCATTCTACCTGAAAGGTGTCGCACCCGACGACATCACGATGGGCGACATCTACAGCTCATTCTGGCCGTTCATCTTCCTGCAGGCGCTGGCCATCGGACTGCTGATCGCCTTTCCGCAAATCGCCCTCTGGCTGCCATCCGTGTTGATGTGAGGATCCCATGAGTAAGATCACCGAATTCGAAACCGCCGTTGCCGACATTCCGTCCGGTGCCATGCTGGCCATCGTTGGCGTCATCGGCTGGATCGTCCCGGAAAAGCTGCTGCGCAGCTTGGGGCAGCGTTACCTTGATACCGGTGCGCCGGGCGATCTGACGCTTTATGTCCCCTGCTTCGGGGGCGACAACGGCGCGATCAAGGGCATTGATAACCTGATGCACGACGGCATGACCAAGCGGTTGATCACCGGGTCGTTCATCAACCCGCCCGATCCGAAGACCGGCGAACGCCCCCGGTCGATGGGGCAGGTCCGGGCCAACAAGATCGAGGCCTACACCTTTCATATCGGCGTCATGATGCATTGGCTGCGCGAGATTGCGCGGCGCAGCCCCGGATATCTGACCGAGGTCGGCATCGGCACCTTTGTCGACCCCGATCTGGATGGCGGCAAGGTCACACCGCGTACCACCGAAGACATTGTCGAAAAGATCGATTTCCGCGGCAAGCCGCACCTTTTCTTTCCGAGCCAGCATCTCGATTACGGCATCATCCGGGCAACGTCGGCCGACAAACACGGCAACCTGTGTTTTGAGGACGATCCCCTGGTGTCGTCCAACCTGGCGATCGCGCTGGCGGTCAAGGCCTGCGGCGGCAAGGTGATTGCCCAGGTCAAGCGCACCTATGAACCCGGCGAGCGCCATGCGCATATGGTCAAGGTGCCCGGGGTCCTGGTCGATCAAGTGGTGGTCGATCCTGACCAGCAACTGGTCACCGGCATTCAGGACGACGCCCGGTTCCTGGGCCAGACGCGGATGGACCCGCGCGAGCTGCAACCGCTGAAACCCGGTGCGCCGACGGTGATTGCCCGCCGTTCTGCCAGCATGATCAATAAAAATGAACTGACGATCTACGGGTTCGGCGCCTCGTCCTCGATCCCGACGATCTTTGCCACCGAAGGCCGGTTCGATGGCGATGGCATCTATGACTACCCCTCCACCACCGAGCACGGCTCATACGGAGGCATCGTCACCTCGGGCTGGCAGTTCTCGGCCAATTACAACCCCGATGCCCTGCTTGATGGCGTAACCCAGTTTGATGCGATCCATGCGGGCCTGTGCAAAACCTGCGCGCTGGCCTTTGCCCAGTTTGATGCTGAGGGCAATATCAACGTCTCGAAATTCGGGAGCGCCAATCCCGGATCGGGCGGGTTCATCGACATCGCACACAACGCCACCAACCTGATCTTCAACGGCACCTTCACCACCGGCGGGCTGAAGGTCGACGCCACAGGGGGCAAGCTGACGATCCTGCAGGAAGGCAAGGTTTCGAAATTCGTCTCAAGTGTCGAACAGATCACCTACCCGCTGCTGACCGGTGTGCGTGAGCGTGGTCAGACCGCCCATTTTGTCACCGAACGTGCCGTCTTTGCGGTGACGCCGGACGGTCTGGAACTTCTCGAAGTTGCCCCGGGGATCGACCCGAAAGCCCAGGTGCTCGACTTGATGGGCTTTGCGCCGGTGCGCGTGCCCGATCAAATCCCCCCGATGGATCCGAAACTCTTCACGTAAAGGAAAACCTTCATGCTCGAAATCACCCGTGATGGCGCTGTCGCCACGTTGTCCATCGACCGCCCCGAGGTCCGCAACGCCATGAGCCTCGGGCTTGCCCACAGGATCGCCGAGGTCACGGCGGAACTGGACCGCGACCCGGAGATCAAGGCGATTATCCTGCGCGGCAAGGAACATGGCTTCTGTGCCGGCAGCGACCTGAAGGAACTCGCCACGTTCAACCTCGACCAGATCTCCGCGGCAGAACGTGAAAAAGCTGCCGTGGCCCGCTCGTTCTGTTTCATGGATACGCCGGTGATCGCGGCGGTGGACGGGTTCACCATGGGCGGCGGCATGGTGTTCACGGTGTCCTGCGACGTGGTTTTCACTGCGAAGAACGCCCGCTGGCATTTGCCCGAGGTGGCGTTGGGCTGGAACCCCGGCTGGGGTGTCCAGGCATTCCTCGCCCGTTGCGGGCCTTATGTGACCCGCCATGTCTGCTGGGGCGTCGATCCGTTCGATGGCGAAGAAGCCGTTCGTCTGGGATTGGCGGATTTCCTTGCCGAGGGCCGCGCGGCCGAGGCAGCGCACGAATACGCGACCAAGCTCACGGCACTGCCGGAACACGCCGTTACGGCGACCAAGCGGCTTTGTGCACCGGCGGCGGGTGAAAACAGCCAGGTGCTCGATCTGATGGCCAACCAGATGTTTCATGAAAGCTGCAAGCACGAGGTCGCCAGGGCCTCATATGCCCGGTTTGGAGTGAAAATCTGATGACGGAAGGCCTGCGCGAGATCGATCACGGGGCGGTTCTGACCCTGGCGCTGGACCGGCCCGAGCGGCGCAATTCAATGGATCTTGCAGTGACACGGGCGCTGGCCGGGGCGCTAGAGCGCGCCGCCCGCGATGAAGGTGTCAATGCAATTGTTTTGCAGGGATATTCGCATGGCTTCGGAGCAGGCAGCGATCTCAAGGCTCTCTCCGGTCAGAGCGTCGGAGAAATGATCGCAGACGAACGCGAAATGGCGGCGCTGGCCCGCAGCTTCAATCGTCACCCGAAACCGATCATTGCCGCTGTCGACGGGTACGCCATCGGCGGTGGCGCGGTCTATGCTGCATCCTGTGACGTGGTTTTTTCCAGCGCGGATGCAAAATGGGCCCTTCCAGAGGTTCCCATCGGCTGGAACGCCGCCTATGGCATTGCCGCGATGCAGGCGCGACTGGGGGCCTATACGGCGCGGCATATCCTTTGGGGGGCAGAAGGGTTTTCCGGTGAAACCGCATATCGGATCGGGTTAGCGGACTTCCTGGCCGAAGGCAGCGCGGCCAAGGCCGCACTCGACTATGCCACCCGGCTGGCTGCGCTACCGGCCCACGCGGTTGCGGCAACCAAACAGCTGTGCGCGGGGCCGATTGACCGGGATGCGGTTGAGATGGACGACCGCGCGATGGCGTCATTCGAGCGTTGTCTCGCAACCGGAGCCGCACAAGCCACGCTTCGGAAGTTCGGCATGGTCTGAGGGTATTGTGGAAAGAATGGAATGACCGATCCACTGACACTTTATCGACTTTTCGAGCGCGGCCGTACCATCGGTACCGGGCGCCGCATACGGTGCTTTGGTCCGGACCGATCGGTTGTCGAACAAAGCTATGATCAGTTCGCCCACGATGTTCTTGCCTTGGCAAACGCGTTGCAGGCGCGTGGTCTCGAACCCGGCCAACGGGTTGCGACGCTCGCCGCAAACGGAATTCGGCATTTGCAGCTGATGTGGGCCGTGCCGCTGGCGGGCGGCGTGTTCCACGCCATCAACACGCGTCTGCCGGTCGAGGAAATCGCCTATATCCTTGAAGACGCTGACGACCGCTTATTGTTCATTGATGCCGAATTCGCCGATTTGCTTGCTGAATTGCGCAAGGCCCGCCCTGATCTGGATATCTTGTCTCTGAGTGAAGGTGCGGGCGGAGACGTCACCAGTTTCGATGCCCTTCTGGGGTCTGGCCCGCCGAACCCTGATGCGATTGAGGCTGCGGTAACCGATGAAAATGCCCCAGCCGTGCTCTGTTATACCAGTGGCACCACGGGGCGGCCCAAAGGTGTCGGCTATTCTCACCGCGCGCTGACGCTGCACGCCCTGACCGAGGCAATGGTCGATGGCTACGGCATCAGTCATTCCGACAATGTGCTGCTCATGGTTCCTTTCTGCCACGGCGCAGGCTGGGGTGTTCCCTATTCGGCATTCATGTGCGGGGCGGATATCTCGGTGCTTTCAGGGCCGATCCAGGCAGATCAAGTTCCGGACATCCTGACCCAGCAGAAGATCACCTTCACCGGCGCCGTTCCCGAGGTGATTGCCCGCATTGCCCCGGAAATCGCCTTGCGAAAGGCAAACCTCACCGGGCTGCGTATCCTGATGGGCGGCACGGCACCGCGTTCTGAAACCTTGTCGATCCTCAGGGCGGCAGGTGTCACCTCCATGCTGTGCTGGGGCATGACGGAAACGCTGAGTGCGGCGACGATGCAGCACTTGCCGCCCGAAGTAGGCGAGGTCCCGCCAATGCAGGGCCAGCCGCTGCCGCTGACCGAACTTTCGCTGGCAGAGTCCGAAGATGGAACGCAGGAACTGCTGGTTCGCGGCCCGTGTGTCGTCGAGCGGTATCACGGCCAAAAGGGCTCGGCGCGACAGGCCGGTTGGTTCGCAACCGGTGATACGGCCGAGATTGACCGAACCGGCACCCTGCACCTGCAGGACCGCAAGAAGGACCTGATCAAGTCCGGCGGCGAGTGGGTTTCCCCAGCCGCGCTGGAGAGGCAGATTTCGCAGATCGCCGGAGTGGAGGAATGCGTCGTCATCGGTGTGCAACATCCGCGATGGGGAGAACGACCCCTCTGCGTGGCCGTGGCCGGAGAAGCGATCGAGATCGAGCGAATTTCTCGAGAGCTCATGTCAACCGGTCGGTTCGCGAAATGGCAGCTTCCGGATGATGTCGTCACTCTCAAAGCGTTGCCTCGAACGGTGCTGGGCAAGCTCGACCGTCAGGCGTTGCGCCAGACCTTCAAAAACCACTTTCAACCAAACCCGGTTTGACCGGAAAGCAAAAGGCCCCAAGATGCCGGAAATCGCCCCTCATACCCGCTTGCGCCCATCGCCCTATTACGAGGCAACCCTTGCAGAAGGCGTCACCTCATTCACGCCCTATAACCAGATGCTGATCCCACTGGGATATGGCGATGCCGATGCGGAATATGACCGGTTGATGAACGGTGTCAGCATGTGGGACGTAGGCGGCCAGAGGCAGGTTCAGATCAAGGGACGCGACGCTGCGCGTCTCGCACAGATCCTTTCTCCGCGCGATCTTTCCGGACAGGTGGTTGGCCAAGGCAAGTATGTACCGATGTGCAATCACGCCGGAACTCTTATCAATGACCCGGTTGTCAACAAGCTGGACGACGAACTGTTCTGGTTCTCGATCGCGGACAGTGACGTCAAACTTTGGGCGCGCTGCATCGCTGCCGAACGCGGATTTGAGGTGGACATCACCGAACCCGACGTTTCGCCGATGGCCGTTCAGGGCCCGATGGCGGCAGATGTCGTGGCGTCGATCTTCGGGGATTGGGTGCGGAACCTGAAATACTTCTGGTTCGGCGATGCCGAGATCGGCGGCATTCCGGTCAAGATCGCCCGATCCGGATTCTCGAAACAAGGCGGCTTTGAGATTTACCTGATGGACGGATCCCGCGGAACCGAGCTTTGGAACATCGTGCGTGAGGCGGGCGCGCCGTTCGGGATCGGTCCGGGATACCCAAACCCCTGTGAACGGATCGAAAGCGGCCTTTTGTCCTACGGTGGGGATTCCGATGATGCGACCAACCCTTTCGAGGTCCGGCTTGGCAAGTATGTTGATCTGGACGTGGATGACGGCGTGATCGGCATCAAGGCACTTCGCCGGATCAAGGACGAGGGTCCAAGGCGTCACCAGCTGGGTGTGGTTCTTGAGGGCGAAATGCCGTCGCCGAACCATGCGCGGTGGTACGACATCCAGGTTGGTGGGATCAAGGTCGGTGACATGACCAACGGCACCTGGTCGCGCAAGCTTGGCCAAAACATCGGCTTCGCTCTGGTTTCCCGGGTGTATCGCCCGGGCGACCATGTCGAGGTGCGAAAAGAGGGGCGTGTGCTTGGCGGCACCCTGTGCGAGCTGCCATTTTCCTGATTTGGGTCGGATGAAGTGGACAAGGCATGGGGATTGCAGGCAAATATAGAGATATGGACAAGACCGTGAAAACCCTTTCAGACGCCGAGGCCACCTTTCAGAAGCTTGAGGAAATGATCGTCCTGACCGAGTTGAAGCCGGGCGTGATGTATTCCGAAAAAGAGCTTGCTGAAGTCGTCGGATTCGGCCGAACCCCCGTGCGCGAGGCATTGCAGCGCCTCGAATTCGAGGGCCTTGTGGTCATCAAGCAACGCCGTGGCATTCAGATTACCGAAGTGGAACCGGATGTTCAGTTGCGGTTGCTCGAAATTCGGCGCCCCTTGCAGAACTTTGCCGCCGAATATGCGGCAATCCGGGCCACAGAAGAGGACCGGCAGATCATGAGGACCTTCGGTGAAGAGTTGTTAGAAGTCAGTAAGGCTCCGCCTGCCTCGCGTCCCCAGGCCCTGTCGGCTGTTAGAACGGCCCATGACCTGGTTGTCGAGGCATGTCACAACGAATTTTCAAAGAAAACGATGCGTGTTGTCCAGGGATTGTCGCGCCGTTTCTGGATTTTCCACATGAAGAAAGAAGACTTCAACATTGCGGCCGAGCTGCACGCTCGGTTGCTGCTTGATGTCGCAAACGGAGACACGACGGCGGCCATTGCCGCTTCAAACGCATTGGTCGACTACCTCGAAGAATTCGCTCGGGAAACCAAGGAATGGAAGTGACCGGCCCTTCTTTCTACGTGCCAGTTTTGCGAATTGCCATGATGCTTACCCCATCGCGGCATCGACAGACCAGCAGAAACGACTGCTTCTTGCGTCATGACCTGCGACAACGTCTGCTTCACACGCATTTGTAATCATTAGCGCTCTGTGCTGCATCAGTAGGTCTGGGCTCTCTCCCGCCATGCGGTGCCGCAGCGATCCGCGACACCATCGCGCTTCGAGACCGGCCTTTCGCAAGGTTTCAGCACTTGCCTGAAAAACATCTGCAAATGCACGGATATTTCGAACCTTCAAGATGATTGCGCGCCGTTGGTTAATCGACAGCGGGCATTCCGCCCGGGGGCGGCGGATTCAACGACTGAGCCCAACCTGTGGATTCGAATTTTATGCTGCGTGCGCACGCAGCACAGGTTTTGCCGCGTGCGCATCATCTTGAGCACTGCAATGCGGCGGAAAGAGCGGCCGTTCGTGCCGGGGGCAGCAAGTCCTTTTCAAGCATGGACAAGTTGCGGGGCCAACCACCGTAAACCCGCAGGACTTCCGCCTGTGCGGGAAATCTTTGCAAAAAATCAGTTTACGGTGCTTCCGAAACGGGCGGGGCTTAAGGCAGCGGTGAGGTCGGCCGGGAAATCAGAGGTCTGTTCGGTGCAAAGCGATGCCGTCAAGGCGGCGAGCGCAGGAGATGTCTGGACACCGTAACCGCCCTGACCGGCCAGCCAGAAGAAGCCTGTCGCCTCAGGGTCGAAGCCGCAGACTGGGCTGCGGTCGGGTACGAAACTGCGCAGGCCCGCCCAACTGTGGCTGGGCCGCACAATTGGCAAATCGACCATTTGTTCAAACCGGTAGAGGCCTTCTGCCAGCACCATGTCGTCGGGGTAGACATCCTGCGCCTCGACCGGGTCCTCGTCGCCGGGAGAGATCATCAGGCCTGTAGCCTCTGGCTTGGCGTACCAGTCCTCGGCGGCCGAAGCGAAAAGCGGCCAATGCTTGTAGGCGTCGAGGTTTGCAGGCATCGGCATGATAACGGCAGAGCGGCGCATCGGTTGCAGACTGACCGGCCTTACCCCAGCCAGCGCGGCAATCTTGTCGGCCCAGGCACCCGCCGCATTCACGACGATCTTGGCATGTATGCCGCGCTTTGGGGTCTCGATACGCCAGCCGTCACCAGTCTGTTCAAGCGCTTGAACGGCCGCATTGGTTTCAACTTGCCCGCCGCGCGACTTAAAGAGCCGCAGACACCCCTGCAAAAGCTGATCAACGTCGATCCCAAGCGCCTGTTCCTCATAACTGGCCGCGACAAGACTTTCCCGGCGGAGAACCGGCACCATCTTGCGGGCTTCGTCGGGCGTGATCCGCTCAACCCCTTCGGAGCCGTCAAGATAGGCTTCCAGTGCAGGAAGGCTCTGGGCCGTGGCAACCAGAAGTTCGCCCCTTGGGGACAAGACACTGTTCCCCAAAAGGTCCCCTGCAAGCGCCGGATAGGACAAAGCATTGAGCGCGCGCAGAGTGGTATTGCCATAGTTCAGAATGAACACCGCGGCAGAGCGCCCCGTCGCGTGATGGCCAAGCTGTGCCTCGGCCTCGAGCACCTTGACGCTCGCATGTTCGGCAAGCGCCGCTGCAGCACTGATCCCCGCAATACCGCCACCTATGACAACGATATCAACCGTCTGCGTCATGACGTGCCACGCGCACCTTTCAGGAAGCGCGTCAGATTTCCGCTGAGCGCATCCGAAAGATATCCGCCTTCCTGTACATACACCGTGGGGAGCGCCAGTCCGGCGATAGCCGCGCCGAGGCGTTCGAAACCGTCAGGGGTGATAGCAAGACCCTTGAACGGGTCGTCGATGGAGGCATCGAGGCCAAGTGCGACCACAAGGGCAGTACAGCCGAAGGCCTCGATCCGTTCGAGCGCCGGACCGAGCGCCTTGAGATAGTCATCGTCGCCCGTGCCGCGCGGCAACGGGATGTTGAGATTTGTGCCAAGTCCAGCGCCCGCGCCACGCTCTTGCGCATGACCCCAGAAAAACGGGTAGAACCGCACGGGGTCGGCATGCAGCGAGACCGTCAGCACATCGCCGCGATCATAGAAAATGCCTTGCGTCCCGTTGCCGTGATGGACGTCCACATCAAGGATCGCGGGTCTGTGGCCTGCTGCCAGAAGGCGCTCGGCGGAGATTGCGGAATTGTTCAGAAAGCAGAACCCGCCTGCGAGGTCCGCGAAAGCATGGTGCCCCGGTGGCCGCGACAACACATAGGCCGCACCTGCGGCCTGCGCGATGGAATCTGCACCTGCCACTGCGGATTGTGCAGACCAATAGGCCGCCTTCCATGTGCCTGAGGCGATGGGACAGGCCGTGTCGGCCTGATGAAAGCCCGCCTGACCGACGGCGGACTTGGGATAGCCGTCAGTGCGGCTTGCGGGGTGGATGTTTGGGATCACCTCATCACCTGCACCTTCGATCCGCTGCCAACGGGTGTAGATGTTCTTGAGAAAGGCAAGGTATTCGGCCGTGTGCACGGCGGCGATCGGGCCTATTCCGGCATCGGGCGGTGCTTCAAACCTGCACCCGGCTGCCTCTGCCCCGGACTTCAGTCGCGCGATGCGCTCGGGCTGTTCGGGGTTGGGCAAAAGTGCACCATTGGCCATGAAATGTTTGGGATCGTGTTCCCATTGGCGGTCATCGTAAAAGGCTCTCATGTCGTCCTCGTCAGGGTTTTGAATTCAGCGCCGGTGAGGCGAAGGCTTGTTTCACCATGCGGGCGTGAAAAACCGAGCCGCTCGTAAAAGGCTATGGAACGCGGACTCTCATCATAAGCGGCAAGTCGCATGTAGCCGCTGCCCCAGAGCGACTGGGCCCGCGTCGCAACCCAGCCGAGCATCGCCTGCCCGAACCCGGCGCCACGTGCCTCCTCCGCGATCCAGAGATCGGACACATAAACCCCCGGATAGCCAAGCGCCGTCGACATCATCGGTGAAAACAGCGCAACTCCGCACAATTTCTTTCCGTCGAATGCCAGCGTGCCGCTGCAGGCGGGCGTGTCCGAGAAGAGCGCGCGTTCCAGTGCCGCCGACGCAAGACGATAGGGATCCTCCAGGTCCTGCGCCAAGGCACGAAGCCCCTCTTCGAGCCATTCCAGGGTGTCTGGCGTGACGGCTTCAATCCTGATGCTCATATCTTCGTGTTTTCGCGCCCCTTGAGGCCAAGCATCGCGCGGGCGTCATCTGATGTGGCGATGGCGCGTCCCATCTTTTCGATGATCTCGCGGATTTGCAGCACCTGTGCTGCGTTGCTTGGCGCAAGCACGCCCCTGGAGATCATCAGATTGTCTTCCAGCCCGACGCGTACATGCCCACCGCGCTCGGCGGAGAGCGTGGCCATCGGTATCTGGTGCCGCCCGGCGGCAAGAACCGAGAACATGACATCCTCGCCAAAGAGTTTGCGGGCCAGTGCAATCATATGGTCCAGCGTTTCAGGGTCGGAACCCATTCCGCCGAGCACGCCGAAAACAAACTGGATGAAGATTGGTGTCTCGATCAAACCGCGATCTACAAAGTGCCGCAGCATGTAGAGATGGCCAATGTCATAGCATTCGAACTCGAAGCGTGCGCCGCGCTCCTCGCCCATGAGCTTCAGAACGCCCGTAATGTCGCGTGGTGTGTTCTTGAACACCAAGTCATCGGTGCCGCGCAAGAAGGGCTCTTCCCAGTCAAAGAGCCAATCGCGCTCCTTTTCGGCCATGGGGTAGAGCGCGAAATTCATCGTGCCCATATTCAGCGAGCACATCTCAGGCTGGAACCGCAGAGGCCCGGCCAGCCGGTCTTCGAGTGTCATGATCGCGCTGCCGCCAGTCGAAAGGTTGATCACCGCATCACAGCCCGCGGCGATTTGCGGCAGAAACGCCCCGAAGTGATCGGCACTCGCTGAGGGGCGCCCGTCGCTCGGATCGCGGGCATGTAGATGCAGGATCGTGGCGCCTGCCTCGGCGGCCTCAATCGACTGCGCGGCAATGTCCTCGGGCTTCCATGGCAGATGCGGCGACATGGAGGGCGTATGGATCGAGCCTGTAATGGCGCAGGAGATGATTGTCTTGTCCATGGGCAGTCTCCTTCAGGCGACATTTGCAGGCAACTCGTCGAAGAACGTGCCGAGCGAGGCGTCGAGCAGCTCGATGATTTCATCGACCTGTTCGGGCGTGGTGATCATAGGCGGGCAGACCAGGAAGTGATCGCCGGAATAGCCGCTACGCGTGCGCCGCGAATAGATGATCAGGCCGTTTTCATAGGCGATCTCGACGAGGCGATTGTAGGCGTTGAGCTGTGCCGGCAGCGCGGTTTTGCTGTGGCGGTCTGCCATCAGCTCGAACGCCAGCAACAGACCTTTACCACGCACATCGCCAATGATCGGATAGCGCTGCATGAGCGCTTCGAGCCGCCCTTTGAGCAGTTCTCCGATCTCGGCAGCGTTCTGCGTCAGCCCCTCGGCTTCGATCTCTTCGATCACGGCAAGCCCCGCCGCACAGGCCAGCGGGTTACCCGCGTAGGTGTGCCCATGGGCAAAGCCCCCGGCGTCCAGCACCGCTTCGACCATGTAATCGCGCGCGATCATTGCGCCAAGCGGCACATAGCCGCCACCAAATCCTTTGGAGAGGCAGATGAGGTCTGGCGTTGTACCCCAGTGATCGGCACCGAAGAAGCGCCCGGTGCGCCCGCCGCCGCTCATCACCTCATCATGGATGAGCAGGACGCCATGACGCGTACAGATATCTCTGATGGCCTGCATGTAGCCAGCAGGCGGCACCAGCGCACCGGTGGAAGCCCCGCCGATGGGCTCTACGATAAAGGCCAGAACCGTTTCAGGCCCCTCGGCGACAATCATGTCTTCAAGCATTTGCGCGTAATGCTGACCTGTGGCGGGGTCATCGGGATCAAGCCCGTCGAGATAGGCACGTGGCGCAGGCACTTTGGGCATGGGGCGCATCATCGGGTCAAACGGCGCGGTAAGCGGGCCGTAGCCTGTCACAGCCAGCGCGCCCAGCGTGGAGCCATGATAGGACGGCGTTCGCGAGATCACCTTGAAGCGTTGCCCGTCGCCCTGGGCAAGTGCATATTGGCGGGCCATCTTGATGGCGCTCTCGGTCGCCTCGGACCCGCCGGAGACAAAGAACACGCGGTCCAGCCCCTCGGGGGCCAATGCGGCCGCCTTGTCCGCCAGTTTCTCGGAGGCCTCTGTTTTGAAATGCAGGCGATAGCCGAAGGTTGAGCTCTCCATCTGCTTTCGCATGGCGTCCAGAACGCGGGGGTTGGAATGGCCGATATTGCTGACCATCGCACCTGACGACCCATCGATATATCGTTTGCCGGATGTATCCCACAGGTAGATGCCCTCAGCCCTCTCAAGCGCGGGGCGCTCCAGGCGTGTTTGATAAAAGAGCCGGCTCACAAGGCACCCGATACGGGCAAGGCGCAGCAGGCGTCAGGATTGAGCTGGAGCGAGACGGAGTCGCCAACACCAAAGGGCGCTCCGTCAATCATGTTCATGGCTTGGAGCCTTGTTTCTCCGATACGCAGGAAATAGCGGGCAAGCTGGCCTTGATAGTCGACTGCGTCCACCTGTGCAGCCACGCCGTCCCCGCTTGCCGGAACCAGCTTGAGTTTTTCGGCGCGCACCATGAGCTTGGCGACAGGGCTATCCCCTAGCGTACCGGCATGACTGAGGGGCACGGGGGTACGCCCGAACTCCGGCGTCTCCAGCACGACATGATCGGCGGCGCGGGAGGCAACCTTGGCGTCCAGCAGGTTAGCGGCGCCCAGAAAGCCCGCCACAAATTCAGAGGCCGGTCTGTTGTAGACCGATTCGGGGGTGCCGATCTGTTCGATCTGGCCCGCGCTCATGACGATGATCTTGTCCGACATGGCGAGGGCTTCGGACTGATCGTGTGTGACGAAGATCGAGGTGACGCCGATGCGGTCTTGAATAGATTTCAGTTCAACGCGCATGTCCTCGCGCAGGTTGGCATCCAGCGCCGACAGGGGTTCATCCAGAAGCAACACGTCCGGTTCGATCACGATGGCGCGCGCCAACGCGATGCGCTGCTGCTGGCCACCGGACAACTGGCTGGGATAGCGGTCCTCGACGCCGGGCAGACGCACGATGTCGAGCGCCTCTGTCACCTTGCGCGCCACGTCCGCCTTTGGCACGTCGCGGTATTTCAGGCCAAAAGCGATGTTCTCGCCAATCGTCCGATGTGGAAACAGCGCATAGTTCTGAAACACGAGCCCCAGATTGCGCTTATGAATCGGCACATCGTTGATCCGCTTGCCACCGATCTGGATATCGCCGCTTGTGGGCGCTTCCAGTCCGGAGACCATGCGCAGGATAGTTGTCTTGCCGCAGCCCGACGGGCCAAGGAGCGTGGTGAACGAGCCTTCCTCGAAGACCACGTTGGCCTCTTTCACAGCCTGCACCGCGCCATAAGACTTCTGAATATCGACTAGTTCTACGCGCGCCATCAAAATCGTCCGTTTGTTATCGGGAAAAGGCGGGCCACCCTCCGGCGGCCCGCCCCGGTGACTGGATCAGCCGCCCTTCTGGACGCGGTTCCACTGTTTGCCTTGTTCCTTCTCGTGCGGGTTCCACGCCGACGGATCGCGGAAGACGAGACCTTCCAGCTTGCCGGTTGGGTCGAAGGCGGGCAGGCTTGTGACACCCTCGGGCATGTCCACCTTCGTCGGGTCGAGCGATGGCGGATATTTCTGACCCACGGCCACGGCAATGGCGGTTTCCGGTGCCAGCATGAAGTTCAGAAGTGCCTCGGCCTCTTCCATAGGCGAGCCCTTCATCACGAACATGGTTTCCATCCACGCCAAACCGTTGGGTGGATCCATGTAAGCGATCGGATGGCCCTGTGCCTGCAGCGCCGCGACACGGCCTGACCAGGCCTCGGTCACGTAGATCTCGCCTTTGGCTAGCAGGTCCATCAGCTCCGCGCCCGAGGACCAGTATTTCAGTACGAGGTCACGGTGCTCACGGGCCTTGTCCCAAACCGCGTCCCAGTCCTGAATGTCGTTCGGGTCCTGACCTGATTGCAGCGCGCCATACCAGGCCCGGTTGGCCCAGTCGCCGCCCCATCCGCCGATCTTGCCCTTCAGTTCGGGGTCGAGCAGCAGGTTGGCACCCAGCTCCATCGCCTTTTCCTTGCTCACATGCTCGGTGTTGTAGGCGATGCCAGTGGTGCCGTAGTCATAAGGCACGGCCGAAAGCCCATCCGGCGTGATCTTGCGGAACGGCTCCATCATCGCGGGCATCACGTTGGCGAGGTTGGGAATGTTCCCTTCGTTAAGCTTGACATGATAGCCGTTGTCTACCCAGCGTTTGTACCAGGTAATGCCAGAGCTGTGCAGGATGTTGTGCCCGTCCGTGCTACCGGCAGCTTTCACCTTGGTCAGCACCTCGTTTTCGCCGCCGAAGGTCGCGTCGATCACCTTGTTGCCGGTTTCGGCCTCATAAGGATCAAAGGCGTTCTTGCGCAGCGCCTCGGAGACGACGCCGCCCCAACCTTCGAAGTGCAATTCAGTGCCTGCGGCTCGGGCCTGAGTGGCCATCGTGGTCATAATGCCGCCCGAAAGACCGGCAGTAATCCCGGCCGAACCCAAAAGGCCAAAGAATGTCCTGCGATCCACATCGCCATTCCCCACGGCTTCGCGCAGGCGCTCGTAGCGGGTCACGCTGTCGATTTTCTTGGTCATTTATCGTCTCCCATGTTGTCGTTGGTTCAGATTTTTCGGCGTGAAAAGTACCGGGCCAATCCGCCCGCCAGTAGCGGAAGACCCACTGTGATGCAGATCATCACGAAACCCAGAGCGTTGATTTCCGGGCTGACGGAATTGCGGAGCATCCCGAAGATTTGTGTTGGTACCGTCTCCATTCCCGAAGGTCGCCAGAAGATGGTGGCGGTGATGTTGTCAAAAGATATGGTGAAGGCAAAAAGGGCACCCGCAAAGACCGCGGGCATCAGAAGCGGCAGGGTGATCTGGAAGAAGGTTTGAAGCGGGCTTGCGCCCAGGGATCGGGCCGCTTCCTCATAGTCTTTTCGGATGCCGATCAGCCGCGCTTGTACCACCAGAACCACGAAGGGCAGTGCGATGATCGAGTGCCCAATCAGCAGCAAGCCGAAGCTGCGCGGCATATGAAGCCAGCGCAGAAAGATCAGCAGACCGACCGCCAGCACAGTTTCCGGCACCAGAACTGGTGAGATCAGAAAAGTGGTAATCCATTGCTTGCCGCGAAACTGGTAGCGCACCAGCGCCATGCTGGCGAGGATACCCAGCGACGTGGCAATCAGCGCCGTCAGCAGCCCCAGCGACAGCGAGGTGCGCAACGCCCGCACGATGGCTTCGTTCTCCGCCAGTTTGTAAAACCAGCGCAGCGACAACCCTTCGATGGGAAACCCTCCGAATTGCGAAGAGTTGAACGCAAGGATCAGCACCACGACGATGGGCGCGAACATGAAGGCGTAGACCAGCAGGGTGTAGAATTTAAGCAATTTCCAGATGCGTGGTTTCATCTTGCCCCTATCCGAACGCTTTGGCGAGCTGGTTCATGCCCATCAGCCGACTGTAGAGGATGACCACGCTGCCCAAGAGAAACAGCAAAGTGAAAGAGAGCGTTGCGCCCATGGGCCAGTTAAGCTCGGTCACCACGGCGTCATAGACCAAATTGCCGAAGAGGAAATCGCTGGGCCCGCCAAGGATCAGCGGAGTGACATAGCTGCCGCCGGTCAAAACGAAAACCAGCAGCGATCCGGCGGCCAGACCCGGCAAGGACAAGGGTAACGTGACCTCCCGAAACGCCTGCCACGGGGTCGCGCCCAGCGTGCGCGCGGCGGGTTCGAGGTTCTCATCGATGCCTTCCAGACTGACGTAGACGTTGAGGATCATGTACGGCAGGAACACATGGATGAATCCCACGATCACAGTGAATTCGGTGTACATGATCTGGACCGGCAGATCGCCGAGGCCAAGCAGGTTCATCAACCCGTTCAGCGCGCCCTGATTGCCGAAGATGTGAATCCAGCTCAGCGTGCGGATGATGAAGCTGATCCAGAACGGCAGGATTAGAAGCAGCAGAAGCAGCCATTTATGCCGATACTTGGTCATCGCGATTACATAGGCCGGAATATAGCCCAGAACGGCGGCCAGCACCGTGACGATCAGCGACAGGCGAAGCGTTTTCCAGATCGCGGTATGGTAATAGCTATCGGTGAACAGCTCCTCCCAGTTGCCGATCTGGAACGCAGGCACATCCACGGCGAGGTCGATGTTTTCATAAAACGAGTAGACCAGGATGAACGCCATGGGGATCACAACAAGCACGGTGATGAACACCAGCGCAGGCGACAACAACAGCCAAGGACGGCGGTCGACAGGCATTTTTGCGTCTGACAAGGCTATTTCCCCCGATTGCAAAAACTATTGCATGCAGAGGGTGAATTGAGGAAATTGATAGCTTAAATATCGAGGATTGGTTTCGTTAATGTCTATTAGTATTGATGCAAAGTTCGTTTTCCAGCTGGACTGGAACCTGCTGCGGACCTTCCTTGTGATTGCCGAAGAGCAAAGCATCACCCTGGCGGCGCACAGGTTGTTGCGTGGGCAACCTTCGGTCAGCCTTGCGCTGAAGCGGCTCGAAACGGAACTGGGCTGTCGACTTGTCGATCGCGGGCATGGCACGTTCCGTCTGACCGCTGCAGGTCGTCGGCTTTACTCCGAGTGCAGTGACATGTTTAGCGGCGTTGGCAGGCTGCCCGAGGCCGTGCGCGAGGCGGTGAACGAAATCTCTGGCGAGATTCGCATCCTTCTGGCCAGCCATGTCGTCACCCCGCTTCTGGACGACCAATTGAAGGAACTTAGCCGCGACCATCCGAAAATCCGCTTCAATATCAGGATCGATACCAGCGCAAGAGTGATCCAGGCCGTGCGCGAACGAAACGCAAGCTTCGGTATTTGTCTGGTAAATCGCAAATTTCCGGACGTGGAGCACGATCTACTCTATCGGGAATTCTTTGGCTTCTATTGTGGCCCCTCACATCCGCTGTTCGGCAAAGACAAACTGAAAATGTCCGATTTGCGCGACTACCCGACCGTTTCTTTCGATACAGAGGACATCAACGATGCCCTGCGCCCGGTTGCATTGCTGCGTAGCAAATGGGGGCTGGACTACGATGTCGTCGGACGGTCCTCCCAGCTTGAGGAGGTGCGGCGCATGATCGAATGTGGATTGGGGATCGGATCCCTGCCGATCCATGTGATGGAACGAGACGTGGCCAGTGGACGTTTGTGGCGCCTGCCACCTTACGAAGACCCGCCAGAAGTAGATATTTATCTGGTGACGAACACAGCCAAGCGCCTCAACCGGGCCGAGGGCCTCATGATCCGCCGGCTCAAACAGGTTATTGCAGAGGCGCCGCTATCCGAACGTACCTACAAGACTGCCCCCTAAGACCTGGACGTTTTTTGCCAGCCGATTTCAGGACCTATCACACGTTTTGGGCACCAATACGGACAGAACCTTCATCCGCACCGGTTGCAGTCCTCCCCTACGATTGCTTGCGCAGATCGCCGGTTTCAAGGACTGGCGCGGCATCGAGTTCTTCTGCGTCCAGCATGGCTGCCACACGTTCGAGAGATGCGACCAGCATGGCTTGTTCCCAATCCTCCAGATCATGTAAGCGGCGGACAAAGCGCTGTTGCAGGGGATCGGGCGAGTTTTCGATGGTGCGGCGCCCAAGATCGGTGATGACGATGTCTGTCTGGCGGCGGTCGATCTGGGACTTCTCGCGCGTCACCATGCCATGGGACACCAGTTTGTCGACCAGAGCGGTAATGGTGGCCTGCGAGACGCGCATCCGAGACGAGATCGCCGTCGCGGTCGAATGGCCGGTTTCGCCCACCACTTGAAGCACCCGGAATTGCACCGCTGTCAGACCTGCGGATTTGGCGAGTTCACGCCCGAATATTTCGGTTGCCCTTAGAATGCGGCGCAGGGCCACCAGGCTGCTGTCTGTACGATCCATAGCCAATTGATGCGACAATCTGGCCGACCTTGTCCAGATTGCTGTGACTAATCAACGGATTGGCGAGGCGCTCTACTTTGTTAACTAAAGTAAATTTCTGAGATCGCCCCATAATTGGCTGCGTTTTTCCACTTAAAGCGCCGAAATTTGAAGTTTACGCCCCGATGTGGTACTTCGCATTCCAAAGTATTTAGGAGTAATGTCCATGAAACATCCGTTTGAGCTTTTCGAACAACCCATTCCCACCCTTCGCGCACCCAATGCACAAGACGAAGCCGGGATAAGCGCACTGTCCAAAGGTACAGGATCGGAAGGCATGGGTGACGTTCATGGCAGCCTGGTTGCAAACAGGTTTTCCCCAGAAACTTCCGTCGTGGCTGAACTGGATGGTGAACTGGTTGGATGGGCGTTGGCCTATGTTCTGCCTTTCGATCCCGAAACCCTGTTCATCTGGACCGTCGAAGTGAGTGAACCTGCCGAAGATACCGGGCTTTCGTCGCTGATGCTGGGGCATCTGATGCGCCAGGACGCCTGCTTGAATGTGACGCGCGTTCAGACGTGCATTCCGTCGGACGAGGAAGACAATTGGGCCCTGTTTCGGCGTTTCGCGAACTGGCAGCGTTCCAAGATGAAGATCGAGCCTTTCGTCACGCAGGCTCTGTTTCCGCAGACCCGGCACAAGAACCAGAACCTTGTGACAATCGAACTTGCAGCGGAATTGGCCGAAGCCGCTTGAGCATGGAAGATATCGAACCAACGACCTACTTTGGCGAGGAAATGGCGACCTTTGGCGACAGGATCACCGCTGCGCGTGAGGCGCAGAGCCTGTCTCAATCGGATTTTGCGCGCAAGCTCGGCGTCAAGCTGAAAACCGTCCAGAACTGGGAGGACGACCGCACCGAACCGCGTGCCAACAAGGCCCAGATGATGTCGGGCCTACTTGGGGTATCCATCAGTTGGCTTCTGAACGGCGAAGGAGATGGTATCCCGCCCCCCTTGGACAATACCGCACCTCTGGCCGACGGGGTGCAGGACATCCTTGATGAGCTTCGACAGTTGCGCTCGGACATGTCACAGAAAGCGCAACGCATCGGACGTATCGAGAAAAAACTGCGATCAGCGCAGCGACAAAAAAGAGAATCCCGGCACGCTTGAGCGGAGGTCGGGCAAAACGCCCAACTGAGGCAAGGAGCACGATCATGAATGCCGATGTCGAGACGTCGCAAAAGCAAAAGCCGCTTGAACCCCGAGCCGTGCGGCAAAAGGCGGAACTTTCGGAAGAAGACATGGCTAGCCTGATGGGCATGAGTACCAATGGCTATCGTCTTTGGGAGAACGGGCAGCGTCGACCAGGTGGTCCGGCCTTCAAGCTCTTGGGTCTCATGGCAAGCGATCCGGAGGCGACCGTGCGCCGCCTCCGAAGCCTTTAGCTTTAGCCGCCCAGGACAGACCTCACCGCACGCGCCGTCTTGTCGGCGATCTCGTCGGCTTGCAGCTTCGTGAGGCAAAACGGCGGCGCGAAACCCAGGATGTCGCCCTGGGGCATGGCCCGCGCGATCACGCCTTCCTCCAGCAAGGCCGCCGCAATGCGGGGGCCTACCTTTTCGCCCGCGTCGAAGAACCTGTGGGCGTCACGGTCAGCTACGAATTCAACGGCGGCGAGCATGCCTTCGCCCCGGACGTCTCCGACCTGTGCATGGGCACCTACCGTGTCCTTCAGGGCGGCGTTCAGATAGGCACCGGTTTCGCCTGCGTTGGCGACAAGGTTTAATTCGTCGATCAGGCGCAGATTGGCCACACCCGCCGCAGCGCCGATGGGATGGGCGGAATAGGTCCAGCCATGGCCGATGGGGCCGTTTTCGTGCGTGCCCTGTTCCAGGACAGCCCAGACTTTGTCCGAGACGATGGAACCGGAAAGCGGCGCATAGGCCGAGGTCAGTCCCTTGGCGATGGTGATGATGTCAGGGCGAATGCCGTAATGTTCTGATCCGAACATGGTGCCCAGACGTCCAAACCCGGTGACCACCTCGTCGGCGATCAAAAGGATGTCGTGGCGGTCCAGAACCTCTTGAATGGCGTCCCAATATCCGGCGGGCGGCGGTACGATGCCGCCGGTGCCCAGGACCGGCTCGCCGATGAAGGCCGCAATGGTATCGGCGCCTTCGCGTTCGATCAGGGCTTCAAGTTCCGCCGCACAGTGGGCCGAAAACGCCTCTTCGCTCATGTCTCGATCTGACCGGCGGAAGTAATATGGCGCTTCGGTGTGGATCACCTGCGTCAGTGGTAAGTCGAACTTCTTGTGGAACAACTCCAGCCCGGTCAGCGACCCGGTCATCAGGCCCGATCCGTGATAGCCGCGCCAGCGCGAGATGATCTTTTTCTTCTCGGGTCGGCCCAGGATATTGTTCATGTACCAGACCAGCTTGATGTTGGTCTCGTTCGCGTCTGAGCCTGACAGGCCGAAATAGACCTTCGACATGTTCGAAGGCGCACGGTCCAGCACCATCTTGGCGAGCGTGATCGAGGCCTCTGTGCCGTGCCCCACATAGGAGTGGTAATAAGCCAGCTCGCGGGCCTGATCCGCGATCGCCTCAGCAATCTCGGGGCGGCCGTAGCCGACGTTCACGCAATAGAGCCCGGCGAAGGCATCCAGAAGGCGGTTGCCGTCACGATCTTCGATATGGCATCCGCTGCCGCCGGTCACGATCCGGTTCGGCAGATCACCGCGGGCGAATTGGGCCAAGTGGGTAGAGGGGTGGAAAAAGTTCTCGCGATCCCAGGCGTCAAGCTGGTCGTTTCTGAGCATGGCTCACCTATTGTCTGGGCGGGCGCGCCGCCGGTTGCAGATCAGGAAGCCTGTCGCGCAAGTGATCCCGGCAAAATGGCCATGGATCGAACGGTCAAGCTCCGCTCTTCCCAGGCAGCAGCGCGCAATGCCTTTATTGCTTGGGATAGGTGAATATTACCGCAAAGCGGTGGCGGGTGCCACTGGCGTTTCTGGGGCACTCTGGTAATGCGATTGGACGGGGTAGTGAAAAGATGAACGACCATCTGAAAGGGCTGATTGTCACCACGCTGGGCATCTTGCTGGTCGTGCCGGATTCGCTTTTCGTCCGCCTGATCGAGGCCGAACCCATGGTCACCGCTTTCTGGCGGGGTCTGACTGCTGGGTGTCTGGTTCTTGCCGTCCTTCTCGCGGTTCAGGGAACGCGCGGGTTTCGCGCCGTTTTGGCCACCGGCTGGCCGGGGGTGATCTATACCGCGCTGATCGGGACCACGGCCCCCGCCTTCGTGCTGGCGGTCACGCAAACGAGCGTGGCCAACGTGGTCTTCATCTTCGCTTCGATGCCCGTCTTTGCCGCCGCTTTCAGCCGGATCTTTCTGGGCGAGCCGATCCGGTTGCGGATGGCGCTGACCATGGCAGTGGTGATTTTCGGACTGGGGGTTATCGCGTATGGGTCGGGCGAAAACGAGATCGCCTCTTGGAAGGGCGACATCTGGGCGCTTTATGTCTCGGCGGCCTTTGCTGCCGCGTTGACCGCCGTACGCAGAGTCAAGGCGACCTCGATGATCCCGGCCATTCCCTTTGCCTATATCGGGGCCGCCTGCCTGCTGGCCCCCTTCGCCGCACCGATGGAGGCCTTCGCCCCACAATGGCCGCTGTTCCTTGGGCATGGCGCCTTCATTGGTGCCGCCTCTTGCCTTTTGGCCCTGGGGCCACGCTATATCAGTTCGGCCGAAGTCTCCCTATTGGTCCTGCTCGAATCTGTCCTCGCTCCGATCCTTGTCTGGGCCGTGATCGGGGAAGACCCCGGCCCATGGGCGCTGACGGGCGGTGCCATCGTCATCGGCGCGCTGGTGGTGTGGAACGTGGTGAGCATGGTACATCAGAGGACAGGATAGCCCGTTCAAGCAACCACATTCGGCCCCATGGGTGTCTTGGTAAGAACTTCCGCTCCATCCGGGCCCAACAGCACGCAGTTCGAGACGAAATAATCGCCCCGGCCGGTTTCGGTGAACCAGGACATGGCGTGAAAAGTCATACCTTCTTTGATCTCCAGATCGCTGTCATGGCGGAGGCCTGTCACTTTGTTGCCCCCGGTCCAGGAAGGCGGGAAACCGATGCCGACCAGATAGCCGCAATGATGGCGCCGATACTCGGGCATGCCTGCCGCGTCGACCACGGCCTGCCAAGCGTCATAGACGTCGCGCGCTCTGACACCCGGCTTGAGGCCATCCAAAATGCCCTGGAACGCGCGTTTGGAAATTTCGGCCATCTCGGCGTCTTCGTCGCGGATGTGGCCCAGATGGACGAACCGGCCCATGGGTGCGTTGTAGCGCGAGACACAGCCCGCCACCTCCAGCATGACCTTTTCGCCCGCGCGATACACACCATCTCCCCAGCTTGTATGCTCTTCCGCAATCCGCGCCTCTGGCCGGATGAAAGGGCCAAACCCTGGCGGCGTGCCGCCTGCGCGGGTCATGGCAGCGAGGCATTCGGCGGCGACGTCGGCCTCCCGTGCGCCGTCGTGGATGGCGGCAATCGCGGCCTCGGTTCCGGCGTCGGCAGCCTTGGCGGCGGCCAGCATCAAATCCTGTTCCTCGGGTGATTTTACGAGGCGGAGCGTATCAACCAGCCCCGAGATGTTAACCCACTCGGCAGCCCCCAATTGCTCGAACAACTCCTGCCCGGCTTGATAGGTGAAACCTGAGGTCTCGACCTCGAACCCCATTCGTTTGCCAGCTATTCCGAGCGCGACAAGCTCGCCAGCCAGCTTGCCAGCGGCGCTTTCACTGTCACTGTGACCGGCGAACCGGGCGTTGCGTACCTGATTTTCGATGGTGACCCGTTCCATCTGGCGGGTAACCAAAACCATCTCGCCCGCTGCGGGCACGATCAGGTGCGTCGGTGCGAAATACCCCCAGTGATCCAGGCCGATCAGATAAAAAACGCTCTCGGGCTGGGACAGCACCGCGATATCAAGCCCGCGCGCTGCCATTTCAGAACGCAGTTTGTTCAGGCGGGTGGCAAGTTCTTCGTCGGAGAATGGATTTGCGTGCATAGAGTTTCCTTCAAAGCGCCGCGCAATCGCGCAGGTAGGGGAGCCGCATCCGGGCCTTGGCCACGGCTTTGGCATCGACTTCTGCCGTCAACATCTCCTCGCCGCGACCGGCGATGGCGACTTCGTCCCCGTCCGGTGCAACGATCCGACTGCCGCCCAGATATTCGTGCATCAACTCGCTACCGCCGTGGTTGGCATAGGCCAACCACAGCCCGTTTTCGAAGGCGCGGGCGGGAACGATGCGTTCCGCAACCACTGGCCATTGGGCGACAAGAGCGGTCGGTACAATCAGGAGGTCAGCACCTGCAAGTGCCGCGCCCCGCGCCGTTTCCGGAAACTCGATCTCGTAACAGATGGCAACAGCGATGCGCAATCCGGCCAGATCGAAATGGGTAGGAGCGTTCCCGTTTGCGAAGGAGTGTTCTTCAAAGCTGCCGGGTGAAGCGAGGCGTTTTCGGTGATTGGCCAGAAGGGTGCCGTCCGCACTGACCACCGCCGCCGCGTTATATGTCCGGTCTGCCGCTTCCGGGTAGCCAAAGGCGATTGCGATTTCATGACGTTTGGCCAGGGCTGAGAACGCGTCGAGATAGCATCCATCGCTGTGTTCGGCCAATGCTCCGTGACCGTTTTCGATGTGGTACCCCGTGGCGAACAGTTCCGGACAGACCACAAGGTCGAGCGTTTGCCCCTTCAATGCGCCCTCAAGACGCGACAGACGTTCATCCAAACCAAGGCTACCGCAGGCCGCTTGAAACACTCCGAGCCTCATGTGGAAATTACCGTGCCAGCCGCCCCCATGGCAGCGTAAACATGGGTTGCGATGGCTGTGTCCTGAGCGCCGGTGCCAGTGAGGTCTGCGATGGTTACAGCATCGTCGGATTGGCGCCCGGGGTGCTTGTGCGAAACGATTTCGCCCAGTTCTGGCGAATCCTTGGGAGCGATCCCCGCTGAGCGCGCCGCTTCTAACTCTCCCGAAACCTCGCATTGGCTCAGCCTGTCTGCGACGTAAAGGTCGCAGACGGCCAGTGCTCTCGGGTCAATTTCGTTCTTGCCGGTCTGGTCCGATCCCATGGCGGTGATATGGAGCCCCGGATGCATCCAATCGGACATCAGGACTGGGTCCCGCGCAGGCGTGGTCGTGACAACAAGTTGCGAGCGCTGAACCAATGCCTTTGCATCGGTGGTCACCTCCACCTCAATCCCGAGTTTTTCGGCCAAGTCCGCGGCGGTAGCCGCCGCTTTGCCGGAGTCGCGACCGTGCACCAGCACCCTCTGGAATGGGCGCACAAGATGCGCAGCCTCGACCTGCAAACGCGCCTGAACGCCAGTGCCGATCACGCCTGCCGTTGTCACCTCAGCCGGGGCCAGGTGGCGTGCCGCAACAGCGCCTGCCGCCGCCGTACGGATGTCGGTAAGATATCCGTTGTCGAGGAACACGGCCTCAACCAGCCCGGTCTTGGCAGAAAACAGGATCATCAAGCCGTTGAGGCTTGGTAGGCCCAGCTTTGGATTGTCGAAGAACCCGGGCGAGACCTTGATCGCGAAACCGTCGAAACCCGGGATATAGGCCGTCTTCACATCGACCTCACCGTTCGCCTCGGCCAGCTCCATCGACAGAATCGGCGGCATAACGACTTTGCCCGATGCCAGCGCCGCGAAAGCGCGCTCGATCACATCCACCGTTGTCAGGTCCAGAGCCACAACGTCACGCAACTCGGCCTCGGTCACGATACGGATGTCATTCGCCATAGCATTTGCCTTTCAAAGTGACATGACCGAGCACGATATCCTCACCCCCCATGATCCTGTGGAACATCTGCATATCGAGGTTGCGCCCGGTGATGATCGTGCCGACCGGCCCAGAGGGTTTGGGCAGCTTGCCCGCCAGTGTCGCGGCGATACCGACAACGCAAGCGCCTTCCGCAACGATCCGGTCTTCGAAGAACAGCACTTGCATGGCGTCGCGGATCTCGTCCTCGGTCACCAGAACGATTTCGTCCAGTTGGTTCCGGCAAAGCGGAAAACTCAGCTTGTTATCCAGCCCGATGCCGCCGCCCAGACTGTCGGCAAGGCTGGGCACCTCCTCGACTTCGACCGGGTGACCTGCCTTGATCGAGGCGTGCATGGCCGCACCCCGGTCCATCGAGATGCCGATGACCCTCACGCGCGGGTTGATCGACTTGGCGGCCACGGCAACGCCTGCCGCCAACCCTCCGCCAGAGAGAGGGACCAGAAGCGTATCAAGATCCGGCCGCGCCTCCATCATCTCCAAACCGATGGTGCCTTGGCCCGCGATCACCAGTGGGTCGTCGAATGGGGAGATTTCCACCAGCCCATCAGCCTCGACCAACCTTTGGCTTTCTGCCAGAGCATCGTCCTGCGATGTGCCGACAATCGCCACTTCGGCACCAAGCGCCCTGATCCCGTCGACTTTCGCTTGCGGCACCAGTTCCGACATGCAGATAACTGCCCGCATCCCGCGCTTGGCCGCCGCAAAGGCGACACCTCGGCCATGGTTGCCGGTGGAACAGCAGGTGACCCCTGCAGTGCCGCTTGGCAGGGTCATCACAGCGTTAAATGCCCCGCGCAGCTTGAACGCGCCAATGGGCTGCATGTTCTCAAGCTTCAAAAGGAAATCCTGCCCGCACCGCTTGGACATGAACGGCGAGGGCACGAAAGGCGTTGCATCGGCCACGCCCCGGATCACCTGTCGCGCGGCGAGGATGTCGGCCAACGAAACCGCCACGGATCAGTCCGCTGATTTGACCGCACTCAGGAACTGCCGTGTGCGTTCCCGTTGCGGATTGCCGAAGAGTTCTTTCGGTGTGGCCTGTTCCTCGATCTTGCCGCCATAGAAAAAGCAAACGCGGTCTGAGATGTCGGCGGCAAAGCCCATTTGATGGGTCACCATCATGATCGTCAGGTTGTGTTCCGCCACCAGGCGCTTAATTACTTCCGTCACTTCTCCAATGACTTCGGGGTCGAGTGCCGAGGTTACCTCGTCCAGCAACATTACCTTCGGGCGCATGGCCAGCGCACGTGCAATCGCCACGCGTTGCTGTTGCCCACCCGACAGGCGCGAGGGATGCTGATCCTTCTTGTCGATCAGCCCAACCATTTCCAACAGTTCCTCCGAGCGTTCCCGGGCGTCCTGTTTCGACAGCCCCAACACTTGCACCGGCCCCTCCATGCAGTTCTGCAACGCGGTCATATGCGGGAAGAGGTTGAAGTGTTGAAAGCACATGCCAATCGGTTCGCGGGCGTGGCGCAGGTATTTCTCGGACGCTGGCACGAGTTTGCCGCCCTTCACTTCATGCGTCAGCGGCTGGCCGTCGACATAGATCACGCCGCCCTGTATACGTTCGAGCATCAGCATGCGCAGCACGGTGGTTTTGCCTGAGCCTGACGGACCGATGATCGAGACCATTTCCCCTTCGGCGATATCAAGGCTCAGATCGTCGAGAACGGTTAGCGATCCATAGCGCTTGGTCACATGGGAAAACCGCACCATTGGGCGGTCGCCCGCGTCGAGCTCAAGGGGATAAGAGGAGAGGTCTTCCATCAGGTCATTCCCAGCTTCTTGCGCACCCAGCCTTCGAATGCCCGGATCAGCCCGGCAGAAGGGAGCGAGATGGCAAGGAATATCAGCCCGACCATCGTGTAGGGTTCCAGGAACCGATAGTGTTCGGATCCGATTGCGTTGGCCGCATGCATCAGTTCTGCCACCCCGATGACCGAGAGCATGGGCGTATCCTTGAAGATGCCCACCAGATAGTTGCCCATGCCCGCCAGGGCGGGCGGCAGGGCCTGCGGGATGATGATGCGGAAATAGGTGTCGCGGGTCGACATCGACAGCGACCGGCAGGCCTCCCACTGGCCCTTGGGGACAGAGTCGAGACCGCCCCGATAGACCTCGGAAAGATAGGCCGCATAGTGCAATCCGATGGCGATCATGCCGCTGGTCCATGGACTGAGGCGGATGCCGAATTGCGGGCCGACATAGAAAACAAAGAAGATTTGCAGGACCAGGGGCGTGGAGCGGATGAACTCGACAAACTCGCGCACGATGAAGGTCAGCAGGCGATAGGGCGTACGTTGCGCCAGGGCCAGTGCCAGTCCCAGCACGATGGCAATGGCATAGCCGCCACCCGCCGCCATCAGAGTGTTGAGCGTGGCCCAGCCAAGGCGTGGCAAGATCTCGATGGTAAAGTCCCACTTCCAGTCAAACATGGCTCAGGCCCTCCCCATCTTGCGGGCCATAACCGCTTCCAGCCAGCGCATGAACGGCGTCACGATCAGGCGGGCGAAGATGTAGTAGATGATCAGCGCCGTGCCGAAAGCCTGGGCCGACAGGAAGGTCGAGCCATTGATCTGCTTGGCTTCAAACATCAGGTCGGCAACGGAAATAAGTGAAACCAGCGCCGTGCCCTTCAAAAGCTCGATCAAAAGGTTGCCCCATGGCGGCAGCATGTTGACCAGGGCTTGTGGCAGGATGATCCGCCACATGCGTTTCGCGGGGCTCATCGACAGGGAATAGGCGGCCTCCCATTGTCCTTTCGGCACCGATTGAATGCCGCCCCGCACCAGTTCGGCGCCATAGGCCCCAAGGTTCAGTGCGACAGCAATGAAGCCAGCGGTAAACTTCTCCAGCGTTATTCCGAAAAGCGGCAGGACGAAGAATATCCAGTAAAGCTGGACCAAGAGGGAGGTGCCGCGAAAGACCTCGATGTAGACGACGGCGGGCGTGCGGATCGCTAGGTTGTTCGATAGTTTCATCAACCCGGCGATCAGCGCGAACAGGATGGCAAAAATCGCCGACAGGAAGAATTGCGCAGCCGTAATCAGGGTGCCGTCAATGAAACGAGCGCCATGCTCCCCCAGGAATTCCCAATATGTCATCTCTGCCCCCGCCCCGTTTGTCAAAAGGGCGGGCTATTTGCCCGCCCCTGACGATTTCGATCAGCGGTTGTTGCAGACCCATTCGGTGGACTTGTCGTCGGGAAGCGCGCCTTCGCCGTAGCCGTACTCGCCGACAGCCGCAAGCATCGCGTCAGACCCAAGATACTTGGCCTGTGCGGCGTTGAAAGCCGCTAGGAACTCAGTGTCGTCCTGGGCAAAGCCGATACCCACCCAGTTCAGCCCGTCAACTGGTTGCTTGCTGGCATCGCTCAACTCGACACCACCACCGGAATCCGCGACCAGAGAAGTGCCGGTAAAGTAGGTGACGGCACCCGCATCGGCGCGGCCCGCCTTCACGGCAGCCAGGATCTCGGTCGGGCCGGGAACTTCCATGATGTTGCTGGCTTCAACACCAGCGGCCTTGGCGACCTTGATGGTGTTATAGCCCGCACCGGTGACCATCACGGCACCTGCCGCAGCAACATCATCCATGTTGTGAAGGCCCTTGGGATTGCCCTCGGGCACGACAAAGATATCACCCACCTTGGCCATCGGCTCGGAGAAAGCGACGTTCTCGCAACGCTCTTTCAGGATGTACATGCCACCCGTAATGATGTCGAAACGGCCTGCCTTGAGACCGGGGATCAGCCCGCCCCAGTCGGTCACGACGGGTTCGATGTTGTCATAGCCCATCTCGCCCAGCACACCCAGCACATGGGCATTCACAAAGCCAAGGGGCGCGTTGTTTTCACCGGGATAAGCCCAGGGGACTTCGTTGGCAAAACCGATTCGGATGCTTTCACCGGCATTGATCCGATCCTGCAGCGGCCCGGCCAGCGCCGTGACCGCCGAAGCCGCCAGTGCCGCACCTGCCACCATCAGTGTTTTCATGTTCAACATGTTCCAAATCCTTCCTGTTGGTCCGTTTTTTGTTGACGCAATGCCGCGCCGGACATCAATGTTGTACACAACACCACGGCGCTGCGGATTCTGTCAAGGAAACGAGCCGGTATTTCGAGGAAACTCATCGCGCGGAAGGCCTGGGTGTCATGAGTTGTGCACAAGAAGGAGACGGGAATGCCGCTGGAACATGCTCCTTTTTCCAAGGTCGAGTACGATCGCCGGATCTCAAAGACCCGTGCAGCAATGGAAAAAGCCGGGATAGACGTTCTGTTTGCCACCGATCCCTCGAACCAGGCTTGGCTGACTGGGTACGATGGCTGGTCGTTCTATGTGCATCAAGGCGTGGTCCTGGGGCTGGAGAGCGATCCGATCTGGTGGGGCCGGATGCAGGACACCAACGGAGGGCGACGCACGGTCTGGATGGAGGACGATTGCGTTCAGGGCTATTCAGACCACTATGTGCAAAACCCCGCCGAGCATCCGATGGAGGACCTCGCAGCGCGTCTGCGCGATCTTGGCCATAGTGCAGGTCGCATCGGGGTCGAGATGGAGAACTATTACTATTCCGCCAAGGCCCACGCTGTGCTGGTGGCCGAACTGCCCGAGGCGGCATTCGTCGACGCCACCGCACTTGTGAACTGGCAACGGGCGGTAAAGTCGGACGAGGAAATCGCCTTTATCCGTAAGGCCGCGAAGATTTCGGAAATGATCGCCACGCTGGCGCTTGAACGCGCCGAACCTGGCATGAAGAAAAACGAGCTAGTCGGTGATATTCTGCAGGCCGGTGCCTACGGAGTAGGCGACGCCTGGGGCGATTATCCCGCCATCGTACCACTGACGCCCTCGGGCGCCGACGCCGCCGCGCCACATCTGACCTGGAACGGCAACGAGATGAAGGCTGGCGAAGGTACTTTCTTCGAGCTGTCCGGCTGCTATCGCCGCTACCACGCACCGCTTTGCCGCACGGTTTTCCTCGGCACGGCGCCACAAAAGATGCTGGACGCGTCAGAGGCCCTGACTGCTGGTCTGGAAGCGGGGATCGAAACGGCACGCCCCGGAAATGTCGCGGGCGATGTGGCCCGCGCGATGAACGCCGAGCTTGCCAAGGTCGGCATCGACCGGGGCGGACGTTGTGGCTACCCCATCGGGCTGTCCTATCCGCCTGATTGGGGCGAACGATCTTATTCGATCCGTCCTACGGATGAGACCGAGTTGAAACCCGGCATGACCTTCCATTTCATGCCCGGCCTCTGGATGGACGATTGGGGGTTGGAGACAACCGAAACCTTGCTTATTCGCGACAGCGGCGCGGCAGAGGCGCTTTGCAACGTGGATCGCAAGCTGTTCGTGAAGGATTAGGATTGGCAAGTCTCGACCAGACGCGCGCCCTTCTTGGCGAATTCATTGCCCAACCCACGGTTTCTGCCGACAGCAACCTCGGCATGATTGCCGATATCGCCCAGCGGCTTGGCGACACCGGTGCGCATGTCGATCTTCAAACCTCGCCGGATGGGCGAAAGGCCAATCTTTTCGCAACCCTTGGTCCCGAAGAACCCGGTGGCATCGTGCTGTCAGGGCATTCCGATGTTGTGCCAGTCGAGGGGCAGGATTGGTCAAGCGATCCATTCCAGATGGTCGAGCGCGATGGTCGACTTTACGGGCGGGGCGCATGTGACATGAAAGGGTTCATCGCGGCGGTTGTCGCCAAGGCACCCGATTTTGCCGCGCTCTCTCTGACAAGGCCCGTCCATTTCGCCTTCACATATGACGAGGAAATCGGCTGTCTCGGAGCACAGGCCCTGATGGGGTGGCTGAGAGACCATAGCATCCAGCCCAGGCTTGCCATCATCGGGGAACCGACAATGATGCGCGTGATCGAGGGGCACAAGGGGTGCTGCGAATACACCACGCGTTTCCATGGACTTGCGGGGCATGGATCCGATCCGGACCGAGGGGTCAATGCGGTAGAATACGCTGTGCGCTATGTTGCGCGGCTGATGGAACTGGGCGAAGCACTGAAGCCGCGTACACCGCAACACAGCCGTTTCGACCCTCCCTGGACCACGATTAACACCGGGTCTTTGACTGGCGGCCACGCGCATAATGTGATCCCGGAAGAGGCGAAAGTCGAATGGGAATTT
Source organism: Ruegeria sp. YKSF57 (assembly GCF_059612585.1). Classification (NCBI taxonomy): domain Bacteria; kingdom Pseudomonadati; phylum Pseudomonadota; class Alphaproteobacteria; order Rhodobacterales; family Roseobacteraceae; genus Ruegeria; species Ruegeria sp. YKSF57. The sequence goes on from NZ_JBXWQW010000035.1 coordinate 36,857, forward strand.
CGCCCGGTGCAAGCCTCGGACTTTTCTTTCGTCAAATCCGAGGTCGAGGACTACGTTGCCTCGGTCCTCCTGCCCGCCATGAAAAAAGTCAGCCCCGGTGCGAGCATCACAACCGAGGTCATGGGCGAGGTCGCAGGGCTTGAGCCCGCAACGGAAAACGAAGCCCGCGATGTCCTTTTGGAACTGACGGGCGCAAACCGCGCAGACGTCGTGCCTTTTGGAACCGAAGCCGGGCTATATGCATCGCTTGGAATGTCGACGGTCATCTGCGGGCCAGGGTCGATCGAACAGGCGCACAAGCCCGACGAGTACCTCGCCCTCGACCAACTGCAAATGTGCCTCGACATGCTGGATGGGTTGGAAAGGCGGATCCATGGGTGAACTGCCACCCAGAGAGATTTCGAAGTCGGCACCCGGTGCGGCGGTGCGCGAACGCTATGCAAAAATCCATGTCGAACTGCGCAAACGCATTTGTCTTCTGGACTACCCGCCTGGCAACCGACTGTCGGAAGAAGCGATCGCCACCGAATTTGGGACCAGTCGAACTCCGATCCGACAGGTATTGGCGAGATTGGAGGGCGAAGGGCTCGTCAAATCCGTTCACGGTGTCGGAACCTTCGTCACCGATGCCGACATCCATGAACTTGAGCAGGCCTACAGGCTCCGTGTCGAACTTGCAGGGTTGACCCGCGAACTTTCGCCACTTTCACCGGATGCTGACCTGATGGACGAATTCCGGGCCCTGCGCGCGCGCAGCAAGGAAATGCTAACTTCCGGCGATCCCAGGACGTTCACGCAGCTCGACATGGACCTATTCGAAGCTCTGATGAAACTGACTGGGAATGCACCGTTGCGCGAAATCTGCCAGCGGCTGTACTATGCCACGAAGCGGATCTGGATCAAATCCGCCGTTGCCGCGGAACTGGACCTTCACGAAGAATACTACATGTTCGACCGGGAGCTTGAGGATGTTATCTCTGCCCTGGAAATCGGGGATCTGGAAGCGCTCGGCAGCATTCAAAAGGCGCATATCTCGATGAGCTTTCAGCGGCTTTTGGCCGCTTCATCGAAAGCGAACTGAGCGCGACCTGGATTGCAGCAGCTAGCCGCAGCTGAATAAGGCAGTAACGTCCTGCGAATGACCGCTTATGCGACCTACGCCGCTCCACAGCAACACCGGCGCCGCAAGAGCGAACGTATGCTGCGTCAGCAATAGCTGCATGCGCACAAGTCGGCTTAGTCCCGCAGTGTTCGCTTTCATCACCCTGAGGAACATAGTCTGCAATCGACCGAAAGCCGCCGAATGCATCCGCAGCGCCTACGCTGTGCGGCAATGTCGGCTCGGGGCTCTGACCGCCAGTCGGTGCGAGCCGCAGAGAACGACCATTCGCGTCGCGAGCAGCGAAATTTGTCGGGTAACCTCAGCGATTCTCGCAAATTTGGGCGCAAGGAATGCCTTGCCCCAAGTCGCCCAAGTTTATCTCGCCCGGTCCTTCACAGACATCTGTGGTTCCAGCGCACCGCCTCTGGCAGGGCCGCGCAACGGTTGGATCAGCATCCTGTCTATCCAGAGATCACGACGCGTGCGGAATTGCTCGATGCCTATATCCATCCCCTCGTGCCCCCTGATCGGCTGGGCGATGTAGGTGCCGAGCAGCCTGTCCCACCACGGCAGGTTGAACCCGAAGTTCGAGTTGGTCTCGCGTGGGTCAACCGAATGGTGGACGCGGTGCATGTCGGGGGTCACGACGAAGAGGCGCAGCACCCGGTCCACCGGGCGCGGCAGGTCGATGTTGGCGTGGTTGAAGAGCGCCGTGGCGTTAAGCATCACTTCGAACAGAAGCACCGCCACCGCAGGCGGGCCGAGCGCCGCGACAACTGCCAGCTTGATCCCCATCGAAATCAGGATTTCCAACGGGTGAAACCGCAGCCCTGTTGTCGCGTCGAAGTCGAGATCGGCGTGGTGCATCCGGTGCAGCCGCCAAAGCCCCGGCACCGCGTGGAACATGACGTGCTGGAGGTAGATCGCGAGATCGAGCAGCAGCATCGATACGACGACGGCAGCCCAGACCGGTATGTCGATGTTGTTGAACAAACCCCAGTCGCGCTCTTCGGCCATCACAGCAAGCGCGACCGCGAGGATCGGGAAGCTAAGCCGCAGGATCACTGTATCGAGCACCACGAGAGCCAGGTTGTTCGTCCAGCGGATAACGCGTGGGATCTCCCGACGTCTCCGTGGCGCCGCCACCTCCCACAGTGCCATGGCAACTAGGACGCCGAGAAAAGCGGCAAGGCGGATGGTCGGTTCGACAGCAAGGATGGTCTCGGACATGGGTCTTAGACTTCGGGCTTGTGGGGCGCGACGGAATCTCTATCATTCAAGTTATCGCTTGAATGATTTACCGTCTGGAGGCGTCCCGTGTCAATCTGCCCGAAGACTGCACTTCTGGAGGAATACGCGCGCGTCGCCCGCGCTCTGTCGGCTCCGGCCCGACTCTCGCTGCTCGAACAACTCGCGCAGGGCGAGCGCGGGGTGGAGCGGCTGGCGGAGAAGACGGGATTGACCCTCGCCAACTGTTCGCAGCATTTGCAGCAGCTGCGCCGCGCGGGCCTCGTCACCAGCCGCCGCGAAGGCAAGGCGATGATCTATCGGCTGACCGACGCGAAGACGCTGGAGCTGATGGACCTACTGCGCATCGTGGCGGAGCGGAACCTCGCGCAGGTCGAGCGCATCTTGCGGGGTCTATCGGGCGGCGAGGACGCACCGGAGCCCCTCAGCCGCGCGGACCTTGCCGCCCGGCTCGCGGAAGGTTCCGTCACCGTGCTCGACGTGAGACCGAAGGACGAATACACCATGGCGCACGTTCCCGGCGCGCTGAACATCACGCTGGCGCAGTTGGACGGGATCCTCCCCAAGCTCGCAATGGAGGACGAAATCGTCGCCTATTGCCGTGGACCCTATTGCGTCTACGCGCATCAGGCTGTCGCAGCCCTGCGGAGCCGAGGGTTCAATGCGCGACGGCTGGAAGGCGGTTTGCCGGAATGGCGCGAGGACGGGCGCGAGGTGGCGACAAGCCTTTCGGCATAGCCCGATCCTCCGCTAACAGGTGATGTCGCCTGTCACCTCAACGGGACGGCCAAGCAGTACATGCAGATTGCGCTTGATCAGATTGTTCCAGAAGAGTTAGGGAAAGCTCCTAAGGAAATCCTGGGCCGAGCCCTTGCCCGCGCGACCAAGCGTGAAAAGCGCGACCGAGGGCCTTGCAGGGCGGAAGAGGCTTTTTGCGCGGATCGGCTGGCTTGCTCCCAACGCCTGCAAGGCCTTCGCGGTGGCTGCCGGGTCGTTCCAGTCGGATTTGAACACGACACAGCCGTTGCGGTTTATGATGAAAACCGAGTTGGGCAGCTCGCCATAGGCCCGATGAGCCGTGCCATCCAGATCGTCGATCAGAACGCGGCGCGTTTCACCATCTTCGTCGACGAGGCGGCGGGCACTCGCGATCTTGTCCTCAATCGTCCGATGCGCGGCGATGTTCGCACCGGGATGCGCCTCGCGCACATAAAGAACAATGCTTGCCACATCACGAAGACCAGACATTGCTCTGCGGCGGCTTTGGAACAGAGGACACGTGATGGTTCCGATCTCAAGGACCAAAAAGTCGCCCTCAAAATCCAGCAACTTGCTAGGCTCGCCTGTAGTATCAAACACGCGCGCATCCGAGGCCTTCGTGCCAATCTCCGGACCGCCGGGGGCGTGGAAATCAACCTCGTCAGACGAAAACGTTTCATAATTGTAACCGGTCATCTCAAGATTCCTTCGTAATCTCGATGTCGCGACAGGGCGCACTATCATCGCAAGACGGTTGACGAACGCCATCCACGGGCGCGGGTTTCTCGGCGATGGTCCAATGCGTCAAACGCCCGGCTAGATTTGCGGTCAACGTTTCGGGCTGGTCAAAGCCGACCAGCCGCAGCGTGTCTTCTGTCTCTTGCACACTCGGAAAGCGGTAGATCGTGTCGGGGAACCCGTCCACGGCTCGCTGATCCGCCGTCGACCGGTAGCATAGCACGAACCGGCCGTGTGGGCGAAGCACGCGGAACGCTTCGGCGAGATGCGCGGCCGGCTCCGGCCAGAAGTAGATTGTGTGCACCGAAAGCGCCTTGTCGAACCGGTTCGTGTCAAAGGGCAGCGACGCAGTGTCGGCACGTTGCAGTGTGAGCCGCATGTCCCAGACAGCCTCGAGGTTGCGGGCACGGGCGCGCCTCAGCATGACATCGGAGAAGTCGACACCTGCGCTTTCCCTCAAACGCACCTTTCGATCCGCCGTGAATAGCGTCTCGCCATGGCCACAGCCGATGTCGATCAGGCGGTCACAATCCGCGAGGTCAAGCAAATCAAGGGCACGGTTGTTCTCGGGTCGCGTTTCGCGGGCCATGACGCGGGCGACGATGGCGCCGAGCAGTCCTGTCGGGCGGCGCCCCTGGCGGGCAATGAATTCAGGTTTGGTCATTTTTGAGTCTCCATGTTTCGAGTATGGGGATCAATCAACGCTGTTGAGGACGCGGCGGAGTGCGCGCACCGAGTGCCAGCGTTGCGTGGTGCAGAAAGGACCGGCGCAGCCTTTCAGGATGATCGTTTCAGGCCCATGCCGCGCAATCGCACCTCGATAAGTGCGCCCGTCTTCGGGATTAAGAAGTCGACCCGACCAGCCTTCTCCAGAACGTCGCAGGTCAGTGACGATGTTATCGCCCGGTTGCGCGTGCGGGGTATCGGCAGGATCCCAGGTCCAGACCAACCGACCACAGGTTCCCGCATTGTCAGTCTCGCAGGGCGCGAACTGCAAGATGATCCCAAGACCTGGAGAGGCATATGCACCGATCAAAGCGTCGGCACGAGCCTCACTGGCGCCGAGACCAATGAGAATGGCGGCGGCGAGAAATATGGCTCGCACCTCCGGTCCCGAAACCGGCCGTGCGACCCGTCGGAATTCTTCGTGGTAGTCCGGGTGTTCTGTCCCCATCCAGCGATCCCACCAAGTGAAGTAGAGACCGAGGTTATAACCCGCGTGGGCGTGGTGGAGGTCATGATGAGTGACGGTGGTCATCCAGTCGAACAGCGGTCGGCCATGGCGGTTGGACGGGAACAGCTCGTACCCCGAATGCCCCAGGGAGTTCCGCAGCATCATGTGCGTGACGAATATGAGAATCGCGACCGGATGGGCGGGCAGGACGAGCAGGATCAATGGCAGGAAGATGGCATTCGCAATCGCCTCGCCCAGATCGAAACTGTAGGAGGTGAAGGGCGTCGGATTGTGCGAGCGGTGATGCAGCCGGTGAAAACGCAGGAATAGCGGCGGATAATGCAGCAGCCGGTGCGACCAATAGAACCAGGCATCGTGCGCGACAATAAGAACGGCAGTACTGAAGGCCAAATAAGCCCAGCCATAAGCACCGATCTCAGTATAGATCGGGACGATCCCCGCTTCGGCCCCCAACACGATCAGCGTCCCGTTCAGCGCGAAGACAAGAACCGTGCGCAGGCTGGCCAGGACCTCACGCCGGATCTGACCGCCGGGCGGATCGCCGGCCCTGATCTTCCGGGCACTGAGTCGGGCGGCGAGAAGGAGGTTGACGATCAGGTACACGCCACCTGCGCCAATCGCGTAACGCAGGAAATCTGCGGTAAGGACGCCGGAAAAGACCCCGGCGAGGTGAGTGAAAAGGCATTGATCCGGCATTCTGTGCTCCTGATTGCGTTGCTTCAGTCCACATTGCGGAACCGGAGTAAGAACGCGCGCCGTTTTCGGAATGCACCGCGAAGTTTCCGGAATCGGCGCGGATTCTCGAGATCCGGCGATCCGACCTGGTTGACCGATCGGCCAGTCTGCGGTTCGATTTGGTCATGGATGACCTGCTGATGAGACTTGACCTGCTCTTCAGAGGCGGTGCGGTGACCGCGCTCGCGCTCTGCGCGCTCATCTTCCTGGCTGACCGTACCCAGTGGCCAAGAAGCCTGTCGGTGCCAGCGCTATGCGTCGGGCTGGGCGCCTACCTGCTGGTCTCCACGCCGAACCTCGATCTCTACGGGACCTCGCTGAAAGCGGTTCTCGTCATGACGGCCGGCGTGGTTCCTATCCTGGCTATCTGGGCCGGGGCGGAACTGTTCCTTGATCGGCCGGATTACCGGCTCTGGCACGGCGCAGTGGCCGCCCTTGTCGCGTTTGGCGCCTGGCTTGCGCCGGTTCTTCCCTTCGCGGCAACCGTCAGAGGCATCCTTGTCGTCCTGCTCTATGCGGGGTTGCTGTACATCGCACTGTCCACAGCTGCCGGCGACCTGGTCGAAAGCCGCCGGCGTTTTCGACGATGGTTCGTGGCGCTGATGGCACTGACCGGTCTCGGAATTTCGCTGGTCGAACTTCTGCGACTCGATGCTGACCTGCCACCCGTGGCGTACCCGCTGCATGCATCAGCATTTCTGTGTTTGACGATCCTGTTTCTCATCTGGGCGACCCGGATCTCGGATGATCTGTGGTCAGGTCAGAGTGCAAACAAGCCGAGACCCATAGCCATACTTTCAGCCGCCGATGCAGCGGTCCTGCAAAGGGTGGAGGCGGCCATGGCGGAGAACATCTGGCGGCAAGAGGGGCTTTCGATTGCACAACTTGCGGCACATGTGGATGCGCCGGAACATCGTGTCCGGCGAGCGATCAACAAGGGGCTCGGGTACCGAAACTTCGCGCAGTTTGTCAACGAACGAAGGATCGATGCAGCTAAAGCGATCCTGTCCGATCCTGTACGAGCCGACACGCCGATCCTGTCAATTGCCTACGACGTGGGTTTTGCGTCCATCGGTCCCTTCAACCGCGCGTTTCGCGATAAGTTTGGCAAATCACCCAGCGACTACCGATCGACGCGCTAGCGTTCCAAGGTCTTTTGCAATCCGCCTAGCGAACGACTGTCAGGCCACAAAGCCAATAGAGATGGAAAGTCACATTTGGCAGAATCTCGCATGCCTGATTTCGCTGCTGCGACTGTGCCGATGATTTTCTATTAACTTTAGCTGCTTTGAACGGCCGCTTCGGTGTCTGCGTCGCCGTGCAAGAAATTTGCGTACTGCGACCGCGAACCGATGCTGCGTAAGCAATAGCTGCAGGTGCACAAGGCGGTTTTGTCCCGCACCGCTATCATTCGTAGGACGTGTTTTGGATGGCCGCAAAGCGCCGTTCGCGGCGTACTGCACATGCGAGAGGATACCAGGAGGCGGACGACCGCAAAGGGCTCAAACTGCCAGTCGGTGCGAGCCGCAGAGAATGTCGGCAGCGAGCCCATATTGTCGATTGCTGCGCGGTGTAATAATGACGACTTTCTCCACAGAACGGCCATTGTATTAGGCATACAATGGCCAATCGAGATTTTTTCCGCGCAGCGGAACCGGTTTCAGTTTTCGCGGTCAGTCATGAACCGTATCTGCAATCTGAAGAAAGGCGAAGGGCGGCATTCTGTTCAGCTCCCGCGCGACGTCCATGTTCACGACAATGGCAAAGTCGGCGGCGCGAACGATCGGCAAGTCGCCAGGACTTTCGCCGTCGCGCAGTATCCTCAGGGCCTGTTGCGCGGCAAGCCGTCCAACATCCTTGAGGTGCGCTGCCACGGAGATCAGCGCATCGCTTTTGCGCACGAGGTGCTCGTATGGGCTCACCACCGCCATGTCGCGAACAATGGCGCCACGCGTGAACGCGTCTGCGTTCCTTTGCAGGAACGAACTCGAGCCGATATAGATCCAGCGAACACCCGCTTCTTTCAGTCGGTCCAGCCAAGCTGGCAGGTCCTCTGGCTCCGGGCGCGCGCCGTTCTGGGACATGTCGACCGCGACCAGATTGAAGCCCATAGTCCGGGACAGGTCCACCAATTCATCATGCTTGATCACCGAGTTCGCCTCGTCCGAATTGTACAGGAGGCCCAGCGTATCAAAGCTGTCGTCATAGGTCTTGATGACCTGGATGTTCAGGGCTTCCTCCGGCCGGTTGAACGTGCCGGCCACGTTGGCACGACCGGTGCCATCGAAATCAACGGCGATACCTGCGCTGAAGGGATTTGCGACATTCGTAAACACGACGGGGATCTCGCCGATAAATCCGTCGTCCCCGAGATCGTCAAAGGTGCCGACGACACCGAGTGTCGCGTTCGTGCCGTTCGTCAGGATCAGGTCTGCCTCAAGCTCACGGGCTTCGGCGACCAGGCCCGGCAGGCGAGACTTGTCCAGTTCATAGTCGCGCCAGACGATCTCGACATCAAAGCCGCTTTCCTCGACCTCGGCCTGAAAGCCCTCGCAGATGGGATCGCACATGTCGAAGGTAATGGCGAAAATCCTCTTCGTCTCTGCGATTGACGGAGACACAGAAAATGCCATGAGCACGGATACCGCCATCAAGACGTTCAAGCTGCGCATCGGCCTCTCCCCTTCTTGAAGCTATGGGTGAGACAAGGTGAAAAGCCCAGGCATGTCAAGCAAAGCGGATTCGCTACGATGTCACCTGTCACGCCCATGGATCCTATCAGGGTGCGGTGAAGAAATGGAGGCTTGGTCGGAGTTTGCGATCAGGCCGATAATCGGGTCTCGGCGGGATTTTCGCGACTCTCGTGACCGTTGGCTTGCTAAGGCAGTCCGGGTCCACCGACAGGCCACTGCCAATCGCCCGTGATCAG